>JAFXDO010000062.1 GCA_017563195.1 Clostridia bacterium
TGGAGCGTGTTCGGGCAGATCGTCATTCTGCTTCTCATACAGATCGGCGGTCTTGGTATCATCACCATTATGTCGGGACTGATGCTTCTTCTCAACAGAAAAATGGGCATCGGCGACCGTTTGCTGATTCAGGATGCCTTCAATCTCAATACGATGTCGGGACTGGCAAAATTTGTTAAGAACGTGCTGTTCGGCACGCTGATCATCGAAGGGATAGGCGCAGTTCTGTATATGCTTGTCTTTATTCCCGAGTTTGGTGCAAGGGGCATTTGGATATCGGTGTTCAATTCGATTTCCGCCTTTTGTAATGCAGGCATTGACATAATTGCGGAAAACAGCCTTTGTAATTTCGCCACGAACCCCTTAATCAACGCCGTAACCTCGGCGCTCATCATTCTCGGCGGTCTTGGTTATATCGTATGGTGGGACGTGCTTCGTGTGATCAAGAACCGTTCGCCAAAGAACCGCAAGATATTCAGACATCTGACCTTGCACTCAAAGATCGCCATTACCGTTACCGCAGGACTCATTCTTGTCGGTGCAATTCTCATTCTTATTTTTGAATATGCAAATCCCTTGACCATTGGAGAGATGTCTCTCTTTGATAAAATTCAGGTGTCCTTTTTTCAATCGGTCACAACGAGAACCGCAGGCTTTGCCTCTGTTCCGCAAGAAAATCTGACGAACGCCTCCGCTGCCGTATCTATTATCTTGATGCTCATCGGTGGTTCGCCCGTAGGAACGGCAGGCGGCATAAAAACAGTAACCATGGCGGTTCTTATCTGCTCGGCATTTGCCACTATCCGAAACAAAAACAGCGCAACCTTGTTTGGACGCCGTATTTCCGAGGGATCGGTAAAAAAAGCAGTCGCCGTGACTGTAGCCTTTCTTACGATCTGTACCGCTTCAACCGTGCTTTTGATGGCAACGAGCAATGCATCCGCACTTGACGCGGTCTATGAAACGGTCAGCGCGACGGCAACAGTCGGTCTTTCAAGAAATCTGACGGCAACGCTTAACGTCTTTGGAAAGCTTATTATCATCGTAACGATGTATTTCGGCAGAGTCGGCCCCATCTCGCTTGCGGTGGCGCTCGGCAGTAAAAACGAAAGTCAAAACGTCATTTCCGAGCCAACGGAAGATATCAGTATAGGATAAGGAGAAGAATAATGAAAGCAAAGAAAACGTACGCAGTCTTTGGACTTGGAAGATACGGAACAGCCGTTGCACGCGAGCTTGTAGAAAATGGCATGGAGGTTATTGCCGTCGATACCGAGGAAAGAATCGTAAACGATGCGGCGGCGTATCTGCCCGTGTGCAAGTGTGCCGACGTGACAGATGCGGAGGTCATCTCACGTTTGGGAATCGGTAACATCGATACCGTTATAGTTTGTATGGCGGGCAATCTTGAAGCGAGCGTGATGGCAGTCACGCTTTGCAAGGAGGCAGGCGTGAAAAACGTTATCGCAAAATGCGCCAACGAGATGCAGCAAAAGATATTGCTTCGCGTGGGCGCGGATCAAGTGGTTTTCCCGGAAAACGAGTCGGGCATCCGCCTTGCCAAGAATCTCTTAAGCTCGGGCTTTATCGATATGATCTCTCTGTCAAAGGACGTGTCTATGGTGGAGATCGACGTAAAGGACGAGTGGTGCGGTCAAAATTTGATTGAATTAAATCTCCGTAAAAAATACGGATTCAATATCGTTGCAGTCAAGAAAGGCGAGAAAGTCACCGTAAATGTCAATCCCGAGCAGTTGCTTGATGCGGAAACAACGCTGATCGTTATTGCAAATACTGCAAAATTGGGCAAATTGAAGCAATAATTCTATTCAAGACGTTTTATCTAAGGGCTGAACGAATCGTTCAGCCCTTTACTTATGCCATTTTCACCCAAACGCCTTACTCATCGCGGCGCCCGAGGCATCAAACCTACGATCTTTTCTTTTTCTTAACGAAGAACAAAGCCGCCACCGCCGATGCGACAACCGCTACGCCCAAGACTACGTAAAGGAGTACCGCACCGCTGTTATCGAGTTTATCGCTTTCGGAGCCTTCGGCTCGGAAATCGTCGGACGAGTCGCTCGACTCATCTGCAACGGGCGGAGTATAATCGGGCCAGTTAGGCTCTGCTGAGTCTGTAATCACGCGAAAGTCGCGGTAAGTGGTGGTCAGATCCTTCGTGCCGCACGCGTATATCTGCATTCCGTAAAGCGTTACGGTTCCGTCATCGTTATAGCAGCCTGCGGGGATGTCCAGCGAGCCGAACGAGAGCGTTCCCGTAGTGTTGCTTCCGTCACCCTTCACGTCGCCGCTGCCTTGTGATATGGTCACGCCCGAAAAATGCGAATTGAGCTTCACGTACTGATTGCCTATCAGCAAAAGGATACTTGTTTTACCGCCGTTCTGTATTGTGAAATCGTAATACAGCACCGCAGATTCGGGGTCGAAGGTCATCGGCTGCGGCAGAGTATACTTTCCGTCGGGCCACAGACCGTTGTTATTCGACAGCACCAGCGCGTCGTCCTTTTTCTCGGCTATCATCACGCTTTCGTCGTAGCTCCAATCGGACGGTTCCTTCGAAAGTATGGATTCGCCCGCCTGTATTATGCCGATTTCGGGAACGTAACCGCTCAATGCTGCGTACGCACCGACGAAGAAGGTATCCTCAAAGCTCTTGAGGTAGGTTGCGCTCTTGCCGTTCATATTGCTCTTCAACGCAAATCCGCCCTCCGTCAAAGTCGCGCTTTTTGATTCGCCCTGCGCCATTAGTGCCTGCGTTATTCGGTAGACGCCATCCTGCTCCGCAACAGGCTCGAACAGCAATAATGCTTCGTTTTTGCCCGCATTGACCGTTTCGCCGTGCGATCTGTCGTATATAGCGAAGCGGGACGAGCTTGCCGCTACGGCATCGATGCCGAACACGGCCTTATGGTCGTAAACGTACAGCTTTACGGAAGCTTCGGACACGGGTGAGGCTAACGCGTCAACTCTTGAAAAGGCGACCGTCTGTCCTACCGATGCAAAGGAATTATCCTCGCCGAAAAATGCCAGCACCACCGAGCGCTCGGGGATATGACGGTTCTCGCGAGTGACCTCCTTAACGACGTAGCCGATTTTATCGACGTATTCCGCGATCACGTACTGAGCGTTTCCGTCGGGGCTGATATCACCTGTACGAAGAGAAAACCTGCTGTCGTACAGTCCGACGCCCTCAAACGATGCATCGACAAAAGTGTTCAACGCCTTTACAGAGAAGACCTCTTTTTCACCGTTTTCAATATTTATTAATGCGGCGTACGGGTCGTCCACCACCCTGCCGCTTCCGCCCGATTCGGCTGTAACCGAAAAATCGACCGTCAGCACGAATTCGTCCTGATATCCGTAGATATCCATATTATCGGTAGTATTTTCGAAATAATTGAAATCCGACAGATACGGCGAATATGTACGGCAGGAGATCGTACCGTTTTTGACATCGCACTCCATAAAGCGCATATATCCGTTGCCGCCCTTGGGGGTATCCTGATAATTCCCGATAACCTGATGGACGGTTCTGTCGGGGATGCCGTCGCCGTCATCGTCGATGCTGTCGCTTCGTCTTGCCGAGTTATAGTTATGACCGCAAAGCACCAATCTTACGTTGGAATTGCGCAACACGACTTCATTGAAATACTTATCTCCGACTACGGTGCGGTTGCCGTTCGCGTCCAGAAACTCGTGAAACATCAAAAACGCAACGCGATCGGAATACTGCTCGAGCACGCCGTTCATCCAATCTATATCTTCCTCCGTGGGGGCGCCGTAGCCCATATACAAAAACAGCATATCGACGCCGTCTGCCGAAAGAAGATCGTAATGACCCTTATTAT
Source organism: Clostridia bacterium (assembly GCA_017563195.1). Lineage (GTDB taxonomy): Bacteria > Bacillota > Clostridia > Oscillospirales > CAG-382 > Coliplasma. Next base: position 3,870 of record JAFXDO010000062.1, read on the forward strand.
CCTTGTAATCCCCGCCGTACCACGAATTTTTGTCGTAGCGGGATTTTCCGAAATATGACGAAAACGCGGAATAGTCCGTGCCGCTCACGTCGTGGTTGCCCGCAAGCACGCCGTAGGGGATTCCTGCGTCATCCCATTTCGCGTACTCCTTGGTTACGACCTCCCACTGCTCGGTTTTATCGGGCATGTCAACAAAATCACCCGTATGGATGACGTATTCGATGCCAAGACGTCGGTAATTCTCAACCACCCATTCGTTCTGGTGGGTAAGTATTTCGGGATATGCAAAGGAGTACCATTGAGGGTCTGTCGTCCACAGAAGCGTAAAGGTATCTGAGCTCTCCTTATTTATCTCCTCTGCCCGAACACCGGACGGAATCAGAAAGAAAATGATCGCCAGAAGAATACACACCGTTCTTTTCATAGTAACAACTCCGCATTTATGATGCTTTGATTATAGCACGCCTAAAGCAGAGGTGTCAAGAACGCAGCCGAAAACCGTTTTTTACAAAATCACTTGACCGGAGGTGCAACGTGTGGTATGATTATCTATCCCCTATGATTACGTGGGGGTAGTAATAGTATATAGCAGCCTATTGCCAAATCATCGACGTTGAAGACGTATGATCCGATCCCGAGATGATCGGAACCGTCGATTTAGTGCTCGATAATTAAGGAGACAAAAATGAAATTAAAAAGATTGACGACTGCCGCACTTGCGCTGATGCTGATTTTTTCGGCATTGGGGATTCACGCGCTTGCCGAGGAGAGCGAGGCGGCGGTATTTCACGTAGATTCACTGAACGGAACGCGTTGGGCGGACTACATCTGCGTCTACAAGGGACTCGTGCACACGGGCCAGAACGAATGGGGCGAAAACGTCGTCGTTAACAGTGAAGGCATTGTTATCGAAAAGATCCCCGGTGCCGACGAGCGCGGCAAGGATCTTCCCATTCCCGAGGGCGGTATGGTCGTTTCGGGCACGGGCGATATCGGCAAGGAAATGTATGCCTCTGCCGAGATCGGCGACAGGTGCCTCTTCGACGAATACAGCATGCGCGTTTATTTCTCGAAGGGGGAGATCGACCCGTTTTACGAGGTAACGCTTCGCGTGACGGGATATAACGACGTGCGTTGGTCCGATACGGTCATTGTTTACGATGAAGCGGGCAAGACTACCGGCACAAACCCCTACGGCTACGAGGTGTGCGTCGGAAGCGACGGATACGTCATCGCGGTCGGCGGAAACGACAACCTCGTGCCGGATGGCGGCTACGTCGTTTCGGCTACCGAGCTTGCAGACATCGATACCCTGAAGATGTATTTCACCGTCGGTGCAAAGTGCATTCTTAAAAAGGATTCTGTCACCGCGGTTTACAGCGAAAGCGAGCTTGTCCGAACCGCAGAAAGCGAGCTTGATATTCTTAAATCCAAGCTCGAGGCGGCAAAGGCACAGTACAAGCTGATAGATTACGCCGCTGTCGAGGAGGCTATTGCGAACATAGAGATCGGCAGCATCAACACGCTCGAAAATCGCAACGCGGTAATTGCGCAGATGCGCGAGATATACCCGATGCTCGTCGAATCGCGCACCGTCGAGACGAGAAGCGTCTGGTACACCGCGACCGAAAGCAACGCAAAGAAGATAAAGGAAACCGTTGCAGAAATGAAGGCGGCGGGTATTAACGAGCTCGTGCTCTCCTCAAACTCACAAAAGGGCACGATCATCCCCATCGACACGGACGTCATCCCCTTCAAGCGCGATCCTGCCGCGAGAAGGATAGATATTTTGCAGACCTACATCGATGAATGCCGCGCCAACGACATAAGCATCGTGGTTTTGGTTCCCGTAATGGGAGGCTCGTTCGCCGAAAACCACCCCGAGTGGTTTGACGTCACAAACACCGGCGAAGAACGCGAGGAGATATTCTTCTCGCCCGCAAACGCCGAATATCGCAAGGCGTTTTTCGACTACGTAAGCTATATTCTCACGAATTATGACGTTGACGGGCTCCAGCTCGACTATATCAGATATCCCGAGTTTCACAACAACGTCGACGCAGGCTACGATGAAGCGACGATAAAGCTTTTCGAGGAAAAGACGGGCAACGGCGAGGACGTCGTGCGCGAGATAGGCAAGCAGCTTTCGGCGCACCCGCAATGGAACGCCTGGTGGAGCTTCAAGACCGAGCTTATCAACGGTTGGGTCAAGGACCTTTACGCGCTTGCGTCCGAGCTTCGTCCCGACGTTTACGTGACCGCGGCGGTTGCGGCAAACAACGGTGTACGCACCTACTGTCAGGACCCCGCCACCTGGATAAAGAACGGTTATATCGACGGCGTGTACGTTATGTCGTACTCTGAGGAGATAAACGAGGGCACAACGCTCCACCGCATAGACGAGCGCGGCGATGGCAGCTACCTCGTAATGGGCTGCGGCGCCTATCTTTCGATAAGCAACCTTTCGCTTATCGAGCAGACCGACAGCTCTGCGTCTCTCGGTGCAGACGGCACGGGCTATTTCGAGTGGGGCGCAGTCAAGGACCATCGTTATACCGATATATTCGCGTCCTCGCTCTTTAAGGAAAGCGCCATCCCCTTCACCGCAGACGTCGACGAGGTGGTAGGCCGACTCGTCGCAACAACGAAGGCACGTGTCGCGCTTTACTGTCAAACGGCAGACGAGGCTACGGTAGACGCACTTGCCGCGATAATGGCATCGCTCCCCGATGAAGGCACGTCGCTCGAATCGCTCAACACCGCAAAGGACGAAATATATAAGCTTTTGGGCGAAAACGACGCAAAGCATCTATCGGAGGACCTTGACACGGCAACACGCGCGTTGAATATGAAAAAAGACGACTTTGAATTCGTCAAGCCCGAGCCCGAGGAATCATCGGACGAGGCTTCATCCGATACGCTCTCGGGCGAGTCGGAAGAAAGCGCTGTCGACGAAGGAAAGCCTTCTCCCGTCATTCCCAAAGTCATCGCAGTTATCGCCGTCGCAGTCATCATAGCAGCGGCAACCGTCGTTATCAAGCGCAAAAAGAAGTAAACGCAAAAAGAGAAGATCCTTTTGATCTTCTCTTTTTTTGACACATATTTCGTTTTTTGGCAGATATTTTACTGCTTACCGCCCTTGGCAAGGAGCTCGTTTTTCAGATCCCAAAGCCTTTGAGAAAGGTCGACGTAGTAACGGTGCGGGTTTTCAAACCTGCGGACCTCCTCCCAAAGCGTCGCGACCTGCTCGGAGCAGTAGTCTCGAATGCTCGAAATATCGGGCGAATCGTATACCAATTCGCCGTTTAAGAATATCGGCTTTAACAGCTCAACGGCGTAATAATCGCTTACCGTCTGGCGCTTCCAGGTATAGATCGGGTCGAAAAGCTCGAGCGGCTGTGCGTCGTCAACCACCTCGTCGTGCAGAGCGATATAATCGGCGATAGCCCTGCCCGTGCTCCTGCGGAAGAGTCGGTAAAGCTTTTTAAAGTGAGGGTTGGTTATCTTTTCGTGGTTTTCGCTTATCTTTATCTTGGGTACGATCTCGCCGTTTTCCTCGACCGCGGAAAGCTTGTACACACCGCCGAATACGGGGTGGCTCTTTGCCGTGATGAGACGCTCGCCGACGCCGAACGCGTCTATCTTCGCGCCCTGACGGATGATGTCTGCTATGATCTTTTCATCGAGCGAGTTGGAAACGACTATTCTGCAATCGGTAAGCCCCGCCTCGTCGAGCATCGCCCTTGCCTTCTTCGTGAGGTATGCGATGTCGCCCGAATCGATCCTTATCCCGCATTTCGTGGTATTGCACGCCTTGAACGCCTTTATCGCGTTGGGAATACCGCTTTTTACGACGTTGTAGGTATCGACGAGCAGCGTCGCGTTGTCGGGATAAAGCCTGCAGTAGGTCTCGAATGCCTCGTACTCGCTGTCGAACATCTGCACCCACGAATGCGCCATCGTACCCGAGACAGGAACCGAAAAATCCTTCGCCGTGAGGGTGCAGGAGGTGGAATTCACGCCGCCGATATACGCCGCTCTCGCACCGAGAAACGCCGCGTCGGCACCCTGCGCACGTCTTGCGCCGAACTCGCTTACCACCCTGCCGTCCGCCGCACGGGCGATTCGGTTTGCCTTGGTCGCAATGAGCGATTGATGGTTAAACACGGTGAGGAGGTAGGTTTCGATGAACTGCGCCTCCATAACGGGAGCCCTTACGGTTATGACAGGCTCACGCGGGAATATGGGTGTTCCCTCGGGAACGGCGTAAATATCGCCGGTGAAGCGGAAGCTCCTCAAATAATCAAGAAATTCCTCGGAGAAGCAATTCTGAGCGCGGAGATACTCTATATCATCCTCGGAGAAACGAAGCTCCTTAACGTAATCTATTATCTGTGCGAGTCCCGCCGCGATAGCAAAGCCGCCACCGTCGGGCACGTCGCGGAAAAAGACGTCAAAATAGGCTATAGTGTCGCGCTTTCCGCTTTGAAAATAGCCGTTCGCCATCGTCAGCTCGTAAAAATCGCAAAGAAGCGTAAGATTTCTTCCGTTCATCAGTCTTTTCCTTTCATTGCCTTTATCAGCAGGCAGACGGCAGATGCCGCAGCTGCCGCGCAGGCGGAAATACAAATTGCCTTTTTATGCTTTTCGACGAAGCTCCTTGCTTCGATCCTTTTCTTTTTCGGCTTGAGCTCTACAATCTCGACAGCGTCATCGAAATCGTCCTCGACAGACTCGACCTCTGCGGAATCGATATCAATTCCGACAGTCTCGACCTCGACCGGCTCGGTAACGACCGGCTCGACCTCAGCCGGCTCGGTAACGACCGACTCGACCGTAGCCGTTTCTTCCTCGACCTCGACGACCTCGGGAATATTGACGGGGATGCATTCAAAATCCGATTCGCTAAGCGTACCCTTAATGAATTTATAAAGCTTATCGTAGAGTGATCTTGCCGTTTCGTCCTTGGAGTAGGCGCAGAAATGGAAGACCCCGGGACCTGCCGCCTGATAATAGGTGTGCACCGTATCGGTCATCATACCGTTTTTCATACAGGCGATAAGGTATTCATCGAAGAGACGCGCGTATTTTGCCATCGTTTCTTGGTTTTTGACGCCGTGATGAACCTCAAGCTCAACACCGAAGCCGTATTTCCTGCAGAGAGAGGTGAAGTCCTCCATCATGCCCGCAGGGTTCCTGCCGAGCACCTCCTGGAACGAAAGTCCGGGCTGCATGGTCGTGCAATCAAAGCCGATCTCGTCTGCCTTTTCACAGCCGCCCGCCTGAAAATAAGGGATGAAAACACATTTATAGCCGCGCTGATGAAGCGCGTCGACACAGCCCTTTGCAAAGACGTATTCGTCATCGCGAGAGGCACGTGAGGCGGATTCGTTATTCCAGAACCAGCCGTCGAGCCGTATGTTTTCGAAGCATTGAGCCTCGAACCTGCGCGTGACCGCATCGACGTATTGTGCGTAGGCGTTGATGCAATCCTCGGTCGACAGCAGCTTTTCCTCGATGCCGTCACCGTTAAGGTTACCGAACGGCTCGAGCGAGACCTTCGGAACTGGTGCCGTCAGGTAAACGCTGTGCTTGTACGCCTTGGGAAGCCCCTTTGACTTAAGCTCACCGACCGCCTCGTCAAGTGCCTTAAGGTTATATCCGTCGGCAAAAAGCTCGTCGATGATATACTCCCAGTCGGAAAGCTTCGACGGTGCACCGTTATAGCTGAGACAGCCGCCCGACGGACATCTTCCCTGCACCATAAGCATCAAAACCGCGTCGAACATAAGATCGATCGGCTCTCCGTTACGGTCGATATAGGCAACGTAGGGGAGAAAATCCTCCTTTTTAAGCCGCGCGACTCTTTCGTCCTCGGGCCAGTAGCCGAAGTAAAGCAGCGGCAGATCGTAAACTCCGTCGAGCGAATCGCGCAAAGCAAAGCGCGACTTGTTTATTTCCTTTACCGTATCTCCCGAAAGCGGATACTCGTACCCGTTAACGTCGTCGCCGTAAATACGAAGCTCGTCGCAGAAGGAGTTCACCTCAACGGTAAATTCGATTCTTGCATAGCGAGCGCGGTAGGGCTTGGTGGTTGCCGCGTATACAGCCCTGACCTGCATACCGAAGGAAGCGGGATAGGGGGAGTCGACGCTCGAAACGCAATAATAGTCTATTCCGTTTTCGGAAAGCTGAAGCTTAACACATTCGGGTGAATATATACCCGCGTTTTTATCGTGAATGAACCCGATATCGAAGCCGTTTACGGCGTAAACATCACCGAGGTCGACCGTAAGCGTCCTGCCGACGCCGCGGTAAAAGTGCACCCAATCGCCGCCGTAGCAGCTCGTCGGGTCACCGATGACGCCGTTCGTAAGTATATCGCGTCTACCCTTTTCGTTGGACGCGTATGAATTCTCCATCGGGACGAAATTCGTAATGACGACCTCTCTGCCAGAGGCGAGATTTCGATTTGCCATATTTTACTCCCTCCTGCCGACACGCTCGCCGTAGCGCACTGTCGTTTCGGCTTCGGTTTTACTGTTTTCCGCAATATCCCCGTCGGGTACCACGCTGTTCGGCGGATAAAGCATAATTATCGTAGACCCTCCGAAGGAAAAATATCCCTTTTCCTCTCCGCGCGTATGCCTTCCCGAGCTATGCCTATTATTGATCCTGCCGACCATCATCGCGCCCACCTCGATATAGGCTACGCGCCCGAAATGCTCGGTATTGATATAGGTTATTTCACGGCAGTTCTTGCCGTAAACGTCGTATTTTTCAAGCGCTATCGGATTGACGGTGTGATAAACGCCGTTGATGCGGCGAAAGTATTCCTCCTCGCCGTCGTCGGTATAGCAATATCTGTGATAATTATCGACACTGAGTCTGAAAACAAAGCATTTTCCGCCGTAAAACGACTCCGCCTCCGATTCATCGCCGAGAAGCGCTTTTATACTGTAATCACAGCCCTTGATGCGATAAAGAGAGTCGCCGCTTATATCGTAAACGGTGAGCTTTGAATCGGCAGGTGAGATAACAGACGCGTTTTCGGCATCGATCGGCCGCCTGCCCGCCTTGATCTTACGGGTGAAAAAGTCGTTAAACGAGGTGTATTCCCTATCCTCGTATTCCGACATATCTATGCCGCTTTGGCTTACCGTTTTCGCGATGCGCCGCTTTGAAAGCGGGGATTCCATATATTTTCTCCCGAGCTCGGAAATGAACCGACGAGTCAGAAGCTTAAGAATGATACGGCCGAGCGCGTTGTCGTAAAGAAAATCGAGCGCACCGCTCTGTCCGCTGTCCTGCGACAAAATATTGCCCGCGCGGTCCTTTATCATCATTCTCACCTCTTTGTAAATCCTTTAGCCTATTATACAGTTAAACCGATAAAAAGTCAACGAAAAAAGAGACGCAAGAACGTCTCTTTTTTGACTGATTATTTTGAGCTGCTTCTGCTGTTGTGATGATAGTACTTGCGGTAATAGTACTTCTTGTTCGCCTGCTTGCGGTTGTTGCGGATAACGCCGAGCATCTTACAGCCGCTCTTTTTGATCTGATCGACAACGTCCTGCGCCAGACGGTAATGGACCTTGGAATTACCGAGCACCATAACCGCACCGTCGCACTTTTCGGCAACGACGGCGGCGTCGATGACCTGTCCGAGAGGCGGAGTGTCGAGGATAATGTAGTCGTAGACCTTGCGGCATTCTGCAATAAGTGCCGCAAAATATTTACCGTTCAAAAGCTCGACGGGGTTCGGGGGATACTGACCCGCAAAGAGGATATGCATCTTCGTGTTGAGCACGGGATATAGGCATTCCGAAACGGGGCACATACCTGTAAGCACCTCGGAAAGACCGCTGTGCTGCTGAGCGTTGGTGTTTCTGCCCGCCATGACCGACTTACGCATATCGGTGTCGATAAGAAGCACGCGCTTGTCAAGCTCGGCAAAGCTTTTTGCAATGTGAAGCGCGACGGTGGTCTTACCGTCGTTTTCGTTACAGCTTGTAACTGCGATGACACGAACGTCCTGACCGCAGAACATAAGGTTCGTACGAAGGACCTTATAGGCTTCCTCGGTGAAGAAGTCGTTATCGCCCGGTAATTTAAGGGTAATAGGCTCCATTATTCCTTCGTCTCCTCCCCTGTGTTCTTTGTTGACCGTGATGCATAATACTGCTTTTCGCTTCGCTTGTTATATCCCTTGTAATTGGTGTATTTATTCTTCTTTTTGGGTGCGTCTGCGTCGGGAATATCACCCAACACGCTGAGTCCGAGATATCTGTCGATATCCTCCTCGGTGTGGATATAATTATCGAAAAGGAACATTGCAAGGAAGACAAGGTAAACGAGCGCGCCTGCGATAATGCCGAACTTGACGTAGCCGAAGAAGCTTACGCTGTTTATGGGCCAGTCACTGTAGGTGCCCTCCTCGTAAACGCGGATCCTGTCGTACTGAAGAACGTTGTTTGCCTCCTCGGGGCCGTATTTACAGAGCCCGTCGACGATCTTCTTTGCATTCTCGGGGGTAGATGCGACCGCGGTTATTTCAAGCACTCGGGTGTCCTCGGGGTTTTCGATGGTGATGCTTCCCTGAAGAGCGCCGTAGCCGTTTTTGATGCCGATATCGTTGCCGACGGCGTCAAGCACCGTGCGGCTCTTGAGCACGTACATCGTATCGGAGATTACGACGTTTGCGAGCGTGTAATCGACAGTCCACTGGTTCTGGTTGATATCGTCGCCTTCGTCGTTGCGGTAGTCGATAAGGTAAAGTGTACCCTTCGACGAATAAAGCGGCGAATAGTTCAGCTTGGCGTAGGCGTACATACCGACTGTACACAGTATCGCCGCTGCAATGACGAACAAAAAGCATCCGCGCATAACGTTCCAAAGATCGCGAAGCGATATTGTCTTTAATGTTATCTTATTGTTCATACTTATTCCTCCGCACCGTTTTCACGGCAAAGCATTTTGTATGCGTTACCGTAACAAAGCCTTTCGGCTTTCTCGCGGCCGTATTTTTCAACAAGGTAATTATAGCTTTCGGTCATATCGGGGGGTCTTTTATGCTCGTCGTGGCAATCCGACGAGACAAAATCGACCAGATCCTCGGCAAGCAGGGCGCGCACACGCTTATTGAGCGCGAAATCGAAGGCCCTGAATCTGAATGCCTCGTCATTCACCTGCACGAGCACGCCGTTTTGCTTTATCGCCCACAATCTGCCCGTGGAAAGCCTTTTATATCGCTCGGCGTGAGCGATTATCGGAATGTATCCGATGTTCAGCAGTCTGTCGATACCCTCGGCGATATGATCCTCCGAGGCATCGATGGCAAATTCGACAAGAACGTACCGTGTGCTCCCCATAGGAAGGCAAAGCCCCTGCTTCATCCATGAGATGCTGTCGTGAGTATAAAAGAGCTCGTTACCCAAAAACAGAGTAAGATCGGGGTAATTTTCGGCGCAATGCTTTTTCAAAGCCTCGAATGCGTGCAACGTAGCCCCGCGGTTATCCCCGAAATATCCGGGATGAAAATGCGGGGTGAGGCAAAGCAGCCGAACGCCGTTTTTATACGCGGTATCCAGAAGCTTAAGCATTTGCTCTCGCGTTTTTGCGCCGTCATCCGTGCCGTAAAGTATATGGGTATGGATGTCGGAAAAGGACATAAATCTCTCCTATACGGTTATTGACAAAATCATTATCGCACAAACGCCCTTAAATGTCAAGAGCGGGCGGAAAATAGCGTTTTGGGGGATATTTTTCGTGTTTTCAGTCGAAGACCCGCTCGATCGCCTCGAGCGCCGCCTTCTTGGAGGTGATCAGCGAAATGTCGCGCCGCATCCTCGCGCTGCCCGAAAAGCCCTTGCAGTACTGTAGGATATGGTGTCGGAACTCCTTGATCCCGTTTAGCCCCTTTTCCTCAACGACAAGCTCAAGCTGACGCACGAGGAATTCCTTTTTTGCTTCCTTTGAGGGCTCGGTATATTCAAGCCCGTCGAGCCTTTTGGCTATCTCGTCGAACACCCAGGGCGAGCCGTAGGCGCCTCTGCCTATCATAACCCCGTCGCAGCCCGTATCCCTCTTCATCGACAAGAAATCATCGTAGCAAGCGACGTCGCCGTTGCCGATTACAGGAATGGATACTGCCTGCTTGACCCTTTTGATTATCTCGCGGTCGGCAACGCCTGAATACATCTGACTGCGGGTTCGCCCGTGAACGAAGACCGCACTTGCACCTCCCCGCTCGCAGGCAAGCGCCACATCGATGGCGGAGTCGGGATGATCGTCGTCACACGCCTTGCGGAACTTCGCCGTTACCGGAACGTCTACGGCGGAAACGACCGCCGAAACTATCCTTTCGCAAAGCTCGGGGTTGCGCATAAGCGCGCTTCCCTCTCCGTTTTTCACCAGCTTCGGAACCGGACATCCCATATTTATATCGATGTAGTCGGGCGAAAAGCGCATCATAAGCCTTGCCGCGCCCGCCATTATTTCGGGGTCGCTGCCGAATATCTGTATCGCCGCGATATGCTCGTCGTCATAGACCCTTGCAAGCGCGTCGGTCTTTTTGTCGCCGTACACGGCGCCCTTTGCGCTTATGAGCTCGCTCGTCACGCCCTCCGCACCGCAGGCTATGCAAAGCGAGCGAAAGGGGTGATCGGTTATGCCCGCCATCGGCGCAAGAAACAGCCCGTGACGGAATTCAATATTGCCTATTTTCATAAATCAGTTAACGGTTTTGCCGTCGCTGTTCCTTTCAAGGAAGATTTTCGCCGCATCAAACAGCGGCTTGTATTTTTCGTTATCTCGGTCGGAAAGTGCGCCCTTCACAAGCTTTTCGGTCTCGGGAATCAGCGAGATATCGGCAAGCGTCGTGCAGGCAAGCGAGAATTCTCCGCTTTGTCTGTTTCCGAAGAAGTCACCGGGTCCGCGACGCTCGAGGTCCGCCTCGGCTACCTTGAAGCCGTCCGACGTGTCTCGCATAATGGCGAGCCGTTCGCCGCTCATAGGGTTGTCTCCGCCGTGCACGAGGATGCAATAGGACTTACGGCTGCCGCGCCCGATACGGCCGCGAAGCTGATGGAGCTGTGACAGCCCGAAGCTTTCGGCGTTTTCTATCACCATGACCGTCGCCTCGGGAACGTCGACGCCAACCTCGATGACCGTGGTGGAAACGAGTATTTTCGTGTCGCCCCTTGCGAAATCCGCCATCACAGCCGCCTTTTCGGTCGGCTTCATTTTGCCGTGCAAAAGTCCCATAGGGATACCCTTAAATTCGCCGTTTTTAAGCTCCTCGAAGTAGCCCTCCGCCGCACGCCGACTGCCCTCCTCCTCTTCCGATTCGATGAGCGGGCAGACGATATATGCTCGCCCGCCGAGTGCAAGCTCGTCACGGATAAGCGAATAAACGTCGCAAGCCTCAAACCGCGTCACGACTCTCGTTTCGATCCTTTGTCTTCCGGGAGGCAGCTCGTCGAGTATCGAAACGTCGAGGTCGCCGAAGATTATCAGCGACAGCGAGCGGGGTATCGGGGTCGCAGACATAACGAGCATATGTGCACGCTTTCCATCGCGCTCGCTTTTGTCGAGCAGCAGCTTTCTTTGCTTAACGCCGAAGCGGTGCTGCTCGTCAACGACCGCCAAGGCGCAATTGTAAAACTCGGTTTTATCGGTTATCAGCGCGTGAGTACCGACGGCAACGTCGATGCTTCCGTCGGCAAGCCCCTGACGAACGCGGCGCTTTTCCGCCGCCGGCATCCCCGAAACGAGAAGCTCGGTCACGATGCCGAAGGGGGCAAGAAATTTATCGAGAGTCTTCTTGTGCTGAGCCGCAAGTATCTCTGTCGGCGCCATCATACACGCCTGAAAGCCGTTCTTGACACAGAGATATATCGCACTTGCCGCAACGGCGGTCTTGCCGCTGCCGACATCACCCTGAACCAGCCTTGCCATAGGGTGAGGCTTTGCCATATCGGCAAAAATGTCCTTGACCGCACGCTTCTGCGTGTTTGTAAGCTCGAAGGGAAGCGACTCGAAAAAGCGCTTACTGCCTGCGTTTTTGAGTCCTATCGGGTTTGCGCTTTCGCGCTCCACGTTGGTTCGCATCGATGCGAGTGCCACCCTGAAAACGGCAAGCTCGGTAAAGGCGAGGGTTCGTTTCGCTTGCCTTAACGACTCTTCGTCCTTCGGGTCGTGCATTATCCGCACAGCCTCCGCACGTGTGATTAGCCCGTACTCGCGCCTCGTTTCCTCATCGAGTATTTCGGTAAGCCCGTCGGCAAGGTAAAGCACCGACCTGACCGCCGCGGAAACCACCCTTTGCGTAAGCGGAGGCGAAAGCCTGTACACCGGCACGTAATAGGGAAGGTCGACACCCTGAACGATGGGCTCGAGCTTCGGTGAGGTCATTTCCCTGCCGTACTGTCCTATCCTCATTCTGCCGTAGACGCGGAATTTTCGTCCCTTTGCAAGCGTTTTCGCCATAAACGGCATATTGAAAAACACAAGCTCCATCGAGCGGCTTTCGTCCTCGACTATCGATCGGAAAACGTTGAGCCCGCTGCGAAGCTGCTTTACAGCCGAGGTATCGCGCACGGTTATCTCGAGCGCGCATATCTCGCCGTCGACCGTGTCGGAAATGCGGACTATCCTGCCGCGCTCCTCATAGGCGCGTGGATAAAAGGCAAGCAGGTCGCCTGCGGTCTCGATGCCGAGCCTCGCAAAAGCGGCGTAACGTGCTTCCCCTATTCCCTTAACGTTGCTTATCGGTGTGCTTTCGCCGACAGATCGAGCCATTTTCTTCTCCGTTTAAAGCTTTTCTATGTTGAATTCGTTGTATTTTGCGCCGATATCGTCAAGCGCGCGAGCCTCTCTGTCGCCGTGAGCGAGCAGGATGATCTGATGCTTCCTTGCCGCCTCGTTTATCGCGCCCGAGATCATACGCAGACGGTTATCGTCGATGCGTCCGAACGCGTCGTCAAGAATTATCGGCACGCCGCAACCGCCGAACAGCATATCTGCAAGCGCAAGCCTCAACGAAAGGTATGCGCTGTCGCGCGTGCCCGCGGAAAGGTATTCACAGCTTCTTCTCATATCGTCTCCGAAGCTCATCGAAAGTCTGGTGTCGATTTCGAGTCCGCGGTATTTCCCGCCCGTCGCGGCGGTGAAGTATTCGTCGGCACGCTCGCCTATTCTCGGGGCGACCATACTCTTCATATAATCAGCCGATTCCTCGATAACCGCTATCGCGGTCTCGTACGCGCGATGCTTGATATTAAGCTCGTCGATACGGGCATTGAGCGAATCGCGCTTGCCTATCATCAATGCGGGATCCCCGCTTCTTGCCTCGAGCGTAGCCAAAGTCAGCTCGTCGCGGCGGTTAAGCTCGGAAAGCTGATCGAACTGCGAGGTATAAAACGCCAATTCCCGATCGACCTTCGCCTTGTCACGCTCGGGCTCGGTCGCGCCCTCGGCTTCCTCCTCCAACGCCTTGACGTCAAAGCCCTCCGACGCGTTGTCAAGCTCCTCCTTTTTCGCACGCCATACGGCGAGCTTTTCGCCGCTTTCGGCAGAAAGCGAAAGGATGAGCTGTAGCTGCTCGGAGTAGTTGGCGTCCGAAAGCTCGATATAGCCGTTTATTCCGCTGTCGAGTTCGCGCTTGAGTATCGCACAGCGGGTCTTGCTCTCGCTCAGCTCGTCCTCGAGCGCATTAACGCGCGCCTCGGCATCGTTGAGCTGCTTTTCAAGCGAGGGAAGCCTCGTTATCGCATCCTTAAGCTCGGAAACCGACTCAAAGCCCGCCTCTCGCGCAATACCCGCAGGCTTGCCGAGCACGACCGCACCGACCGCAGCCAAAACGACACCCGCAACGGCGATAATGATCCCGAGCCCCATCGTTTCGGGGCTTGCAAGAGTCGTGATAACGCCTGCGACCAAAGCGATCGCGGCGATGATGAACAGAAGGTTCGAGATACGCTTAGAGCCGTTAATCACCCTTTCGGCATCTTTCGCCTCGGAAATTCCGATGCGCTTTTCATTAAGCAAAGCATCGCGCTCCGCCGTCGCAAGCTCGAGCGCCTGAGAAGCGTTTTCGCAGTCGCGGCACTCTGCGACGTACTCGGTATTCTTGGCGAAAAGCTCGCCGAACGAGCCGTCGTCGCGTTTCTTCAGTCCCGCGGACGCCGCCTCGTATTCCTCGCGTGCGTTTCTTTCCTCAAGCTTCAGTCTGTTGATTGCCTGAAGCTTTATAAGCGACGCGTATTTTTCGATATTTTTACGCTCAGCCCTGAGCGCCTTGAGCTTCTTTTCGGCAGTGTCGAGAGTCTTGGAACGTTTTTCGATCTCGCCGTTAAGCGCCTCGGCGTCGCGACGGGTATCGCAGGACGCGGTTATCGCCTCCTCGAGTGCGTCGCGCTCCTTTTCCGCCTTCGGGATGAGTCCGTTTCCCATACGGCTCTTAAGCTCGTTTTTCGCGGCGTTAAGCTCGCTCACCGCCTTCTTTGTGCCGACCTGCTCGTCCGCGCTTATCGCGATATTGCGAAGACGCTCGGCAAGTATCTCGTCCTTGCTCTGCGGTGCGGTGAGCTGACGGAAGAAGAGCGTTCTTGCGAATACCTCCTCTGTCACTCCGAAGAAGACCTCTCCCGGAATCTCGCCGATAAGCTCGTGCCTGCCGGTTGCGCGGTTGGTCACCTCTACGGCATCCTTGCCCGACGCCAGACAACGGCGATGGACGGTATATCGCGTTCCGTCAGCGGTAAGGGTTATGCTTCCCTCGGAGACCTCGCCGTCCCATGGGGTATAGAGCTTACGCTCGTTATCGCTTACCGACTGCATTCTCGCGCCGGTGAAGCCGTAAAAAACGAATTTAATGAACGCCGCAAGCGTGCTTTTTCCGCTTTCGTTGGGTGCGGACATAAGGTTTATCCCGCTTTCGAGCGAGAGAAACGCGTTTTTCAGCTTGCCGAACGAGTTTATTTCTATCTTTTCGATGGTTACGTTCATGCCCTTTCACCTCCGCCGTAGTCGACCACGCTTCTGTCCTCAAGCGCGGCGATGCCGTATTTCATCGCGAGAAGCAGGCTTTTGTATTCGTCGCTGTCCTTGTCAGCCGCGTCGAGCCGCTCCTTCATCTTGCGGACGAAGACGCCCTTTAAGGTGTTGCTCTGCTCGAGCTCGCCTATGTCGGGCTCGACGAAGGTCTCGTCGATAAGCTCGATATAATAGGGGTATTCACAGCCCCTGCCGATCTCGTTGGGAAGTATGACGAACGCGCTCTTGAGCTCGCCCGTAAGCGTTATTCTCAGCGCGGTATCGTCGGTGTAGGTGCGTATCGCGTCGCGGATGACGTCGAGCGCCTCCATCTTTTCGCGCACGCCGCTGAGGTCAACCCGTATCCATTCGTAGCGCGATTTGGAGAATCGCTTGGGCTGCATATCGACGCTTCCCTTTTCTATCGTACCGAACAGCGCGCCGTGATAGCCCGTCTCGTCGAAGCCTCTGCCCTCGATACAGCCGGGATACGCGTAATACACGCCGTTTTCGTTCAGAAGCCCCGTCGGCTTATGCACGTGCCCGAGCGCGATATAGTCAAAGCCCGATTCGGCAATGTCGCGCTTGGTTATCGGTCCGTTCGTGCCGTCCGAGCCGATCAGGTCGCCGTGCGTGACGAGAATATTCACACGCGATTTATCGCGGATGCTCCAACCCGCAACGGTGGAGGAGAGGCAGTTCCTCGAGGTGAAGCCGAAGCCGTATATATCCACGCCGAGCTCGTCAAGACGAACGACCTCCCTCTCACCCTTGAAAACGTGAACGTTTTCGGGAAACTCGGTCGTATCATAGACCGAGCCAGGGGTGTAGGGGTCGTGATTGCCGGGAGAGATGAATATTTTCATATCTCCGCACTTCGTAAACTCGCGCAGTAAAAGCTCGCGAGTGTCGCGGGTGACGTATTCGCTGTCGAACAGGTCACCGCTTATGATGAATATATCCGCCTTCTTTTCGCGCGCGTACATCAATGCCGAGGTAAACGCGGCGCGAAGCTCGGTGCGGCGCTTTTCCGCCTCACGCGGGGAAAAGAGCGAGAAGGGTGAATCCAGATGTATGTCTGCACAATGAAATATCTTTGCCATATCAAAGCTCCTGTTTTACAAGCATATAAACGCGCTCATCGTGCCGCGGACAGGCCCCGACACGCGATGCGAGAAGAATTTATCCGAATTGCATTTGGTGCATATACGAGAGATCGAAATATTATCTCGCCCGATGCCCGCACTTTGAAGGATCCTTTCGTTCGCAGCGTTGAGATCGAGCATATATTTGTCGCCCTTTTCGGTGAAAAAGTCGCTGTATTCGCTGTTTTTTTCGGTAAACGCAGCATAAAGCTCTCGCCCGACCTCGTAACAGCACACCCCGATGCAGGGTCCGATCGCGGCGATTATATTTTCGCGCCTTGCCCCAAGCGAGACCATTTTCTCGACGGCATTTTTCGCTATCCCCGCGACTGTCCCGCGCCAGCCCGCGTGGACGGCACCGCAGACGCTCTTTTCGGTGTCGCACAGCAGTATCGGAACACAGTCGGCAGAGCGTACCGAAAGCAGCATATCGCGCTCGACCGTCACCAAGCCGTCGACACCTCTGTCGTACGGCGGAAGCGTAAGCCCCCTGCCCCGGTCGCTACCCGTCGCGATCTCGACGTTATCGGTGTGTGTCTGATAGCTTCGGCAGATATCATCGGCGGTAAGCCCGAAGACCGATGCGGCACGCGCGTGATTTTCGAAAACGTTTTCCTCGGTGTCTGTAATTGCCGCCGTACCGACTGCGAAATTAAGACTTTCAAACGCACCGACGCTTACCCCGCCTTTTTTTGTGAAAAAGGCGTGTCTTATGCCGTGCTTATTGAATTTTTTGCTTTGATAAAAGGGAATTTCGCCCTCAACGTACACAAAATCGCCGCTCATTTCAATGCCCCCTCCGATGAATACTATATGCCAAATTATATTATATCAAATAATTGCAGAAAAGTAAACAAAAAAGAAGGGACTCTGCCCTTCTTTTTAAGTTTTAATCATTCGATGACGTCAAATCCCATTTTCCTAATAGCCTCTTTCGCGAACGCATCTTCGGAAGCATACGATACCAGCGATAACACCTCCGACAAATCGACCGCAATCTCTTCGCAATCGCTGCCGCAATCGTCTCCGGAAGTGTGATAGTATATTTTGCCATCGTCTGCTTCTCGACGGTGGAATGGCGCCTTACAATTATCACTCACGCCGTCGATCTTTTCGATCTTGCGGCATATTCCGAAATTAAAAATGCTTTCGACCGTTATTGAAGTCACCGAAGACGGAACGTTTATTTGAGTTACGAAATTGCTTACAACAGCGGTATCCGCAACCTGCTCCTCATACCAATCGTCGGCATCGTCGCCATAGCTTTTCTTGGCAGAATCATAAAGATTGTCGGCACACTCAATAAGCAGTCCGCTGTCATATCCGCCTATGCCGCACAAAATAGCGTCAAGACGATTCAGCTCTTGTGTGGATATCGTCGGTTCGAGTATATAGATCGGCTCAATAGCACATATGGGATACGCATTGCGATACTCTTCTTTCTTTTTTTCAGTGAGCGTTTCGTCGTTTATGTCCATTAGGTGATAAAAAGCGGCAAAGATATTCGGATCTCTGCCGGAGACGCTGTTGTTTTCAAGCGTCTCGCGTATATTATAAAAATCCGACTCGCTCAAAACACGAGGAACAACGTGGCCATCCTTTATTTCGATCGAGGTCACAATATCGCCTGAGGGAGACTTTTCGGGAATATCAACCGTAAATTCAGACGTATATTTGCGGTTGTATTTGATGGCAGTAAGCGCGCAGGTGCCGTCGCCGTTGGATCTGAACTCCAATTCATAAGGGTCGCCTACGTTCAAATCGACCTGAGACTGAGCAGACGAGCCGCCGTTGTCATCCTTGTCGGTATCTGCCGTATCATCGCAGGCAACAAGACAGAAAACAAAGAGAACCGCGAGAAGCGCCGATATCAGCTTTTTCATTATAATACACCTCTTTCGTTATATTGAGCTTTCGTGACGTTCGATAAAAAGGTCGGGGCGTTTGCGCTCGAGCCATTCGGAAAAAAGCGCACGTTCGTGATAGGAGATCAGCATTACCGCCTCGTTTTTATGCGGCTTCTTCCAAGGGCGTCTGAAGCGCTCCGACGCATTGGGCTCAACAAAGTGCTCGTTGTTATATACCGCGACGTAAACGGTCCCCTTAAGATCGCGCGAGCGGTCGTTATATTCCTTACGGCGCTCCGCCTTATTGATGCTGTCCCAGCTGATTTCGTATTTACGTTTGCCGAGTATATTGACGACGTAAAAGCCGTATTCGTCAAAGCAGGCAAGCTCGAATATGACCGCAAGCATAAAAAGCCCGGAAACCGTCATACAAAAGGTTACGATCACGTCGAACAGCGTATCGCCGGCAAGCGTTATAAGGCAGGCAACAAGCGTCCAGACCACGGCGAATACTGCAGGAAAGATAAGATCCTTATACGCGTATTGCTTCATTTTCACACCTCAACGGCGGTCATACGGGTAAGCATTTCGATAGTTGCCTTTTCATAATAAGGCAGGTACATCGCCCATTCCTCGCCGTTTGCATAAAAGCAAAGCCTGAGACGGTACTTCATGGAAACCAATTCGTTATTATCCACGGTAAGCTTGTATTCCTTGTACTTTTCGGAGTTGGGCTCCTCGTCCTTTGTCCAGATGGGAATCGTCACGCGGCACTTTTCCTGCTCGAGCGAGCGGATCATTGAAAGCGGAAGCTCGAACTTGCACTCTCTGTCGGCAACGACGAGATTATCATCCTTGATGAACATTCTGTAATTATAATTCAAATAGGGAGTCAGCGAGGTGGCGCCCGAGACTACCTTCATTTCGCCGTTCTTCATTTTATAAGCGAAGGAGAGTATATCGATTTCGGGTGCTCCCTCGGGAACGCCGAAATCACGATAGATAGATTCGGCGAGCTCGTCAAGATTTCTCGAATTCACAGTCGCCTCGTCGGTGCTCATTATCTTTTCGGCACGCTTGCCGCCGTAGCGAGTTATCAGCCAAGAGCCGATAAACGACACGCCGCCGATCACCGCAAAGGTAGCGATATCTCCTACGCCCTCAAGCCCGAGCCTGATGCAAAGGAAGCCGACCAAAAGAAGTATCCAGCGGAGAGCGCGCAGATACCAGGGCAGATTCGCCTTCTTTTGGGTCTCCAAAATGGCATTGCCCGCGTTATTAAGCGCGTCAACGGTTGCGGCAGGCGTTTTTGCAACGGCAAGCTCGATTCCGTTCATTTCCTCGTTTTTCTTATCGTTAGTACGGTCTACACCCAAAAAAGGCTTCATAATCTATCCCCCAAATCATTTTGTCGAACACATTCTAACACATTCGACAATGTTTGTCAACAAAAAAGCTGTTGCGCAATTGCAACAGCTTAATTTGTCGAATATTAAATTATTCAGCGTCGGTTGCTTCTGCTGCGGGAGCTTCTGCTGCGGGAGCTTCTTCAGCGGTCTCTTCAGCGCCGTTATCCTCGAGGAGTGCGCGGATGGAGAGGCTGAGTCTTCTTCTTTCAACGTCAGCAGCGGTGATCTTAACGGTAACCTTGTCGCCAACCTTAAGAACGCTTGCGGGGTTCTGGATGGGCTTATCCGAGATCTGGCTGATGTGAATGAGACCGTCGAAATCGGGGAAGATTTCGGCAAATGCACCGAAAGGCATAACGGAAACGATGGTAGCGTCTACTACGTCGCCGACGTTGTAGTTCTTCTGGAAGATGTTCCAGGGATCGTTTTCCTCGGTCTTGTAGCCAAGGGAGATTCTCTTCTTTTCCTTGTCGATCGACTTGATGAATACGTTAATGGTGTCGCCGATGTTAAGAACCTCTTCGGGCTTCTTGAGTCTGCCCCAAGAAAGCTCGGTGATGTGAAGCATACCGTCAACTGCGCCGAGGTTAATGAATGCGCCGTAGCTCATAAGAGCACGTACCTTACCCTCGAACTTGTCGCCTTCCTGTGCGGTTGCGAAGAATTCCTCTTCCAAAGCCTTACGGGAGACGCGGGTGGATGCCTTGATGGAGCCGACAGCTCTCTTTCTCTGCTCGTTAACGTCGATGATCTTGAAGGAGACCTTGGTTCCTCTGAGAGTTTCAAGCTCTTCGCCCTTAGGCACGCCGGTCTGCGACGCGGGGATGAAGACCTTGTTGGTGCCGTAGAGAGCGATCACGCCTGCATAGCCCTTTTCGTTCTTGATGATTTCCTTAACGGTACCCTCAAGAATTTCGCCGGATTCAGCAGCAGCCTTGATAGCTTCCCAGTACTTGTGCATGTCGATCTTCTTCTTGGAGAGAAGAACGGTGCCGTCGTGGTCGCTGAACTTACCGCAGATAACCTCAACCTCGTCGCCTACCTTGAAAAGCTCGTTGAGGTTGACGCCGCTTTCAGCGGTAATTTCGTCGTACGGGAGAATACCCGTATGCTTCGTACCAAGGTCAACCTTGACCTCGGTAGGATTGACTGCCAGAACGATTCCGGTAACCCTTTCACCTGTATTTAAAGATTTGAATGACTGTTCGAGCATCTCGGCAAAGCTGAGTTCCTCATTTGCGATGTTTGCCATCTTGTTGTAAACCTCCTGTATTATCCCGCTCGGTGTCGATGCACCGGCGGCTATTGCAATTTTGGATGCAGATCTTATTGCGTCTGCGTGCAGATCAAGCTCGGACGCCGATTCGATCATTATCGAATCCCTGCAGACCTCACTTGCTATGGCGAAAAGCTTCGCCGTGTTCGAGCTGTTCTTGCCACCCACGATGACGGTCAGATCCGACTTCGAAGCCAGCTCTCTGGTCTTCTTCTGTCGGTTTTCGGTCACGCTGCAGATGGTTTCAAAGATGCGGACGTTCGGATAAAGCTCGCTTATCCTCGCCTTACAGCGCTCCCATTCGGTGCCCGAATAGGTCGTCTGCACCGCAAGGATGCAGTCGATATCGCTTGTAAAGCCCTCCTCGTGGTCGGCATCGATCGCCGCCTTATCGGCATAAACGACGTGCTCGCCCTTCGCCCAGCTCATTATACCCTCGACCTCGGGATGTCTTGCGTCCCCGATGACGATGATCTTCGTATTTTCGTCCTGCGCCGCAACGACCTTGTGGATCTTCGTGACGTAGGGGCAGGTGGCGTCGATATAGCGCCTCCCCTGCGACTCGAGCGATTCTATCAGCTGCCTCGGTGTACCGTGGGCACGCAGAAAAACCGTCGCGTCATCGGGCAGAGAGTCAAGCTCGTCCGCCGTGATAAACCGCACGCCTCTGTCCTTTAGGGTTTCGTTGAAGATGCGGTTATGTATCAGCTCGCCGAGACAGCAGATTGTGCCCGACGATGCCTCAAGGCTTTTATTTATCATATCGACAGCGCGCTTCACGCCGAAGCAGAAGCCGCTGTATTCGGATATTTCTATCTCAGCCATTGTATTTTTTGAAATCCTCACAAAGTTTTGAGAAGGCGTATTGCGCGATTTCGTGTGAGTTGGGATGCTCCGAAAACGTAGAATATTCCTCGTGCGGAATCGGCTTACCGATATACACGTGCACCTTGCGGAAGAGCATCGGCTTTTTACGCTTGCCGTAGCATATGGTCACGGGAAGCATCGTCGCCTTGGTGCGGGTCGCCATAAGACCCATTCCCGCGAGCGCGTCCTCTGCCTTGGGGAAATCCTGCGGAATCCGCGTTCCCTCGGGATAGATGCCGACGTTGTTGCCCTCCTTGATGATCTCACAGGTACGGCGAAGAGCCGCCATATCCGATTCGCCGCGCTTGATGGGAACAACGTTGCACCATCTGAAGAGCCATCTCATAAATCGGTTGCTTTCAAGATCGCTCTTTGCGACGAAATACAGCGACTGCTTGACGGCGCAAGCCGTCAGAAGCACGTCTGCGAGGGAGGTGTGGTTGGAAAAGACGATCATTCCGCCCTGCGAGGGCTCGTTTTCCCTGCCGTGATATTCGACACGGTAGGCAAGCTTGACCCAGACGCTCACTACGGCGCGAACAAATCTGTATCCGCTCATTTCCTGTAGACCTTATCTATAATTTCAACCGCGCTGTTTACAGTTTCCTCGATATCCATACCCGAATTGTCAAACATTATGGCGTCCTCTGCGGGGATGGCAGGTGCGATCTTGCGTCCGCTGTCGTTAGCGTCGCGCCACTTCATATCGTTAAGCACCGACTCGTAATCGGTTTCAACACCCTTTTCGCAAAGCTCGGCATATCTGCGCTTCGCACGCGCCTCGATGGATGCCGTGACGAAAAGCTTGACCTGAGCGTCGGGAAGGATGACGGTGCCGATATCGCGGCCGTCCATTATCACGTTGTTTTCGCGTGCGATCGAGCGCTGCGTTTCAAGCAAAAACGCACGTACCTCAGGAATCTTCGAAACGTCGGATGCGTATTTCGAGATTTCGGGGGTGCGGATCTCGTCGCCGATAAGAGTACCGCCGAGGTAAACCCTTCCGCCGCCGTCGACAAGCTTCATTTCGATCCTTATTTCGGGCAGGCAGGCGATGATCGCGTCAACGTCGTCGGACGCAATGCCGCGGCGCGCAACGAAAAGCCCGATCGTGCGATATAACGCTCCGGTATCGATATAGACAAAGCCGTATTTTTTGGCGAGGTTCTTCGCCAGCGTGCTTTTGCCCGAGCCCGAGGGCCCGTCCAGAGCTATTTTGAACGTATTGTTGACCATAAAATATCACCAAGATACGATTATACATTGTTTTTGAGAATTTTTCAATAGCTTTTTTAAAAATAAAACAGCTTTTACAATTTATTTATATATTCGGCAAAAAATACAGGCACGACTTACTTGACAGAACCGATGTAAGAGTGTATAATGTCACAAAGGCTATATGCCGACAAAATTTAAAGGAGAAAAGTGAAATGAAGAAATTATCCTTAATTCTCGCACTTATGCTCGTTCTCTCCTGCGCTATTCTCGCGGCTTGCGGCGGCGATGAAGAAAGCTCTGCAGCAGATTCGAGCGCAGCTTCCTCCGAAGCAGTTTCCTCCGAAGCAGCTTCCTCCGAAGCATCCTCTGAGGCTGACGAAAGCGACGCATCCTCCGATGCAGCTTCCTCCGACGCTGAATCCGGCGACGTATCCGACGACTCGAGTGCTCCCGCAGTTGATGCAGGCACCGACAACCTCGCACTTGGCGCAACCTACACCGCTTCCGAGCAGTTCAAGCAGGGCGGCGCAGACGTACAGTGGGGCTGGGACGACAACGCTCCCTATGCATATCCCGACGAAGAGGGCAAGACCCTTACCGACGGTGCAAAGCCTGCTGACTCCGCAGACTACCTCGCAGCTGAATGGGCTGGCTGGACCGGCGTACATCCCAACTATGCTAACGACGGTTACATCTGGATCACTCTCGACCTCGGCGAAACCAAGGATATCGCTAAGTTCGATATCTGGTACGGCACTCAGGTACTCGGCAACGGTATCGGCGCTCCTCAGTCCATCGAAGCTCTCGTTTCCGATGACGGCGAAACCTGGTCCTCCGTTGGATCCGGCACTCCCGCAAACAGCGACAGCGTTCTCAACGAATGCGTTTCCATCGAAGGCGCAGCTTCCGGCAGATACGTTCAGATCCGTGTAGTATCCGCTAACTGGGTATTCCTTTCCGAAATCGAAATCTACGCTCCCGCTGAATAATCAAACGGCATCAAAAGAAGTCCTTCGGGGCTTCTTTTTTTGCTTGACAGAAGCAACTTGATGCGTTATAATGTACCCGTCAAAAAACCCGAAAAGGAGAACAAACATGAAAAAATTATCTTTGATCCTCGCGCTTATGCTCGTTCTTTCCTGCGCGCTGTTCGCAGCTTGCGGCGGTGATGAAGAAAGCTCCGCGGCAGATTCGAGTGCAGCCTCCTCCGAAGCGGCTTCCTCCGACGTTGAATCGAGCGAAGCTTCCTCCGAAGCAGCCTCCTCCGACGTTGAGTCGAGCGAAGTATCCGACGACTCGAGCGCTCCCGCACTTGACGCAGGCGACAACATAGCATCCGGCAAGGCTTACACCACCTCGGAGCTCTTCCGTCAGGACGACTCCTGGCAGTGGAACCCCGATTCCCCCATCGCTTATCCCGATGAGGACGGCAAGTCCATGACCGACGGCATCCTCGCACCCGAAGGCGCAAGCTACGACAACGCAGCTTGGGCAGGCTTCCACAGCCAGGGTCCCGACTACCTTGCAAACGGCTATGACAACATCACCGTTGACCTCGGCGCAAGCTCGGATATGGTCAAGTTCGCTGTGAACATCGCAACCACCGCTACCGGCGCAGGCGGTCCTCAGACCGTTGAGATCTACGTTTCCGCTGACGGCGAAAACTGGGGCGACGCTGTTGCTACCATCACCGCGCTCAATCCCGCAGACGCTATGACCGAGTACCTCACCGCAGAGCTTTCCGAAGCTGTATCGGGTCAGTACGTTCAGTTCCGCCTTTACACCACCGGCTACTGGATGCACATCGCAGAGGTTGAGGTTTACGCTCCCGCCGCTTAATCAGGCAAAAAGAATCAAGAGGCTCGTTTCGAGCCTCTTTTTTCGCTATTGACAGATCGGGTATATATGTTATATAATAAGACAAAGCGAAACGCTTATAATAAGAAAAGGAGAAAAACCATGAAGAAATTATCTTTGATCCTCGCGCTTATGCTCGTTCTTTCCTGCGCGCTGTTCGCAGCTTGCGGCGGCGATGAAGAAAGCTCCGCGGCAGATTCGAGCGCAGCCTCCTCCGAAGCGGCTTCCTCCGACGTTGAATCGAGCGAAGCTTCCTCCGAAGCAGCGTCCTCCGACGTTGAGTCGAGCGAAGTATCCGACGACTCGAGCGCAGCAGACGATTCGAGCGTAGCAGACGACTCCTCCTCCGATGAATCGGATCCCGTTCAGGGCGACGCAGCTACCGACCTTAAGGGCGAAAACGTAGCACGCGGCAAGAACTACACCGGCGGCGACCCTGCAGTCACCGACGCAAACGGCTCCACCTCGAACTATACCGCAAACCTCACCGACGGTGCAGCTAACAACGTTGGCGCATACGACAACACCTGGTTTGCGCTTTGGTACAATCCGGATGCATCGGTTGCAAGCAATAACGCACCCAACGGCGTCGGCACCATCGTTATCGACCTTGAGAAAAAGGTTGAAGACATCAACGCTATCAGAGTTAACCTTTACAACGCAAACGCATCGGGCATCGTTGCGGCTAAGAGCATCGTCGCATACGTTTCCGACGACAACTCCACCTGGACCGAGCTCGGCGCACTCGTGCTCCCCACCGGTAATGATCCCGACTGGGCATCCATCGCTCTTGACGGCGCTGCAGGTCAGTACGTAAAGCTTGAGATCACCGTCGGCGGCACCTGGACCTTCCTTAACGAGATCGAGGTTTACGCAGACTGATTTTGGTTCTCAGAATTCGAGGCTTCCGCACGGAAGCCTCTCTTTTTATTGAAAAAGAGGCGCTTCAGAGCACCTCTTTTTTCATTATTCGTCGCGTTTGAATTCAAGAATATCGCCGGGCTGACAGTCGAGCACGTCGCATATCGCCTCGAGCGTCGAAAAGCGTATCGCGCTGACCTTGCCGGTTTTAAGCTTCGACAGGTTGACGTTCGCAACGCCGACCTTCTGCGAAAGCTCGTTAAGCGATATCTTTCTGTCCGCCATAACGCGGTCAAGACGTAAGATTATTGCCATTTTTCACCTCTTAAAGCGTTTCGTCTACCTGAGACTGAAGCTCACAGCCGTAGCCGAACACGTAAGAAAGCAGGTAAATGACCGCCGCATATACGACGCAGGTGCCGTCGATATCAAAGGTGTAGGAATGCGCGGTAACCGCAACAGAATCGAAAAGCGCCGAAATATCGAAGCAGGAGATCATAAGCATATTACCTGCAACCGCAAGCACCTCGCTTACGAGCCCGCCGATCAAAACGTAAAGTGCAAGCTCCTTTATCGCCTTACAAACCGCTTCGTCGAAGACCCTGCCCTCCTTCATGGGCGCGATAAGCTTTCTGAGAACCTTCACAAGAAACAGCGAAATAACGAACTGAGCCGAGAGTATCAGCGCCGCAACCGCGAGCGACATAGTCGCATTTTCGATCTTTTGAAGCTCTGCATCCGCGACCGTCAGCTCCAAAACACCAAGCTCCAGCTTCGTATCGATCTCGCCGATCTCGACCCCGTCTATGCCGATAAAGCCGATGACCGACAGCGCAAGCATAACGATAGCGACAACAGTAAATGCGATTCCGATTGCCGAAAGCCCTTTATCGAGGATCTTCATATACCTTTTAAACTTTTCCATAACAATATCTCCTTGTTGTTTGTGCGGCTATTATATCACAAGGTTTTGCGTTTGTCAACTATTTTTTAACGTTTATCGTTAATTTTTTTATTTTATCGAAAAAACACAAAGAGCAGGAGCGTGCAAGCCCCTGCCCTTATATCAATAATATTGGTATTTACGTCGGTTAGCGACGACGAACACCGCGGTAACGGCAACCGCCATGATCTCCGCGAACGAGATCGACCACCAGATGCCGTCGATGCCCCAAAGCATGGGCAGGAGCAGCACCGCAGCGATCTGGAAGACGAGCGTGCGCAGAAAGGATATCGCCGCAGATACGGGACCGTTGTTGAGTGCGGTAAAAAAGGATGAGCCGAATATCGCAAAGCCCGCAAAAAGGAAGGAAAAGGAAAATATCCTGAACGCGTTTTCGGTTATGGCGAGCAGCTCTGCATCGTAGCCAACGAAGATGACCGACAGCGGACGTGCAAGCAGGAGGGAAAGCAGCAGCATTCCGACCGAGCACACTCCGACGAGCCGAATGCTCTTTTTGAGGAGGCTTTTAAGCTCGTCGCTGTTTTTTGCGCCGTAGTGGTAGCCGATTATCGGAGCCGTACCGACCGAATAGCCTATATATGCGGCGAGGAAGATCATATTTACGTACATCAGCACGCAGTATGCCGCAACTCCGTTTTCGCCGGCGATCCGTAACAGCTGATAGTTGTAAAGCATATTCACGGCGGACATCGAAACGTTGGTCATAAGCTCGCTTGAGCCATTGGTTATGCCCTTGACAAGCGACTTTGAGTCAAAGCTGAAGCGTCCGAGCCGAAGCAGGCTTGAGTTGGGGAGCCCAAAATAGATGAGAGGAATATATCCGCCTATCATCTGGCTGATCGCAGTCGCCCACGCCGCTCCCGCAAGCCCCCATTCGAAAACGGCGACGAAAAGCGCGTCCAACGCCATGTTGGTAACGCCTGCCGCAACAGTCATCCAAAGACCGAGCCGGGGCTTTTCCGCGGTGATGAACAGCCCCTGAAACTCAAACTGAAGCAGTAACGCGGGAAGCGAAACGAGGAATATCCTGCCGTAAAGCAGACAATGCTCGCGCATCGCCTCGCTCGCGCCGAGAAGGTCAACGATATCCTCGAGAAAAAGCTCGCCCAAAAGCATCAGCACGACACCGACCGCGATCGATATATAGATGAACATCGAAAAAAGCGAATTTGCCTTCTTTTCGTTCTTTTCGCCGAGAGTTTTTGCAATAAGCGCGCCGCCGCCCGTGCCGAACATAAACCCGAACGAGCCGAGTATCATCAAAAAGGGATAGATATAGTTCAGCGCCGCAAACGGGGTCGGACCTACGTAGTTGGACACGAAATAGCCGTCGACAACTCCGTATATCGACGTGAATATCATCATCACGATCGACGGCAGAGTGAATTTTAACAGTTTTTTATAGGTGAAGTGCTCAAAAAGATGTATTCTCATTATGCAAGGCTCGTAAGATTATGCTTGTAAACAAGGCTCGGGGATTTTTCCTTCGGGAAGTAGACGGACGCCATCGTCGCACCGATCTTCGAGTTGTTATACTCATAGATGCCAACGGCACGCTTCCACTCGTTTTTGTCGTCCTCGTAGCTCGTTATTTCAACCACGACCGCCTCAACGACCAGCACGTCGTCACGCACACGCTCGTAGCGTTGAATATCGAAAAACGCCGAAATCATCATAAGCGCGCCAATCGTTATTATCAACAGGCAAAGCCATATCGGCATTCCTCTTTTTCTCTTCATAATTTTCCCCTGAAACGTTCATATTTTCTTAATTATACCCCACCGATACACATAAATCAATAGCAAACGCAAACAAAAACGAGGCGCTTTCGCGCCCCGTTTTCGCTCTTCTTTGTTTTAAACACACACAATTTTTCTATAAGGAGATTTTTATGAAAAAGGAATTTTTTATGAAACTCTTTATTATCAAACCCGTCCCCACACACAAAAGACGGCTTTGAAGCTTTTGCCTTCATCGAAGCGTAGACGGCTTCGAATCGGGCGCCCTGTCGAGGGGAAGCTTTATATTGAACCGACCACTCACTTCCGCAGAAACACGGTATTACATAAAGGGATTGCCCATATTCGACATATCTATATGATTTGTAAAGTCGGTATGAGCCTGCATCGCGTCGTTATGCGCCATCTCGTGAAGCTGCATCGCGTCGTTATGCGCCATCTCGTGAAGTCGTCTCGCTTCGTCGTGAAAGTCATACGAGCCGTTGATACCGAGCTGAGTGCCCGAGCCCGCCTTGCCCAAGCGTCTCAATTTAATGCTTCTTACGATATTGCTTGCGATCATGTAAAGCCACAGCAGAACACCTCCGAAGAAAACAACACACCAAATAACCGAAAATACGATTCCCATTTTGTAATTACCTCTTATTTCTTAATATTTTGAATCGGATTGTCGCGCGGAGGCGAGGCGTTTGATTCTATCATTGCCTCAAGGATCTCCCATACCGCGTCCGCGCGCTCCTTCGGCATGGGATGCTCGGCCTTGTCGAGCTCAAATATACGATGCAGGACTGTTTTCTTTTCCTGCTTCGGCGAACACGGCATCTGTTCCACCTCCTTACATCCTCTTAGGGAAGCTTGGGGCCCGTTCGGTTTTATTATTTTGAAAAAATTCTTATTTTTTTCTTGCAAAGCAAAAACGCCTCCCGACGGGTAAGATCGAGAGACGCTTTGAATCATTTAATTCGATGTGTAATCACAGTAAATCCTGATGTTGCCGGTAAGCGCCGCGTTTTCGGTAACAACGGTGTCGGAATCGAAAACAAAGGTGTACGTCACGTATTCCTGTGCCCCTATCGTAACAGGCTCTGCCATTTCAAACTCCGCTCTTGCGATCGTTTCCCCTGCACCGTTAGAAACGGTCAGTTCGTCTATACGATTGAGCACAAAAGGACTTTGCCTGCCGTTGATGATATAGCATTCGGCGATAAACCTGCCGTTCTCCCAATAAAGAAGCTTGGGACGAACCAAAAGCTTATCCTTTTCCGGGGTCGTGTTATCAGCCATATAATAGTTTGAGCCGTACAGCTCCTCGTTGCTGAGCGATGCCTGAGACTGAGACGAGCCGTCGTCCCTGTTGTCGATTGCCGAATGCAGAGCAAGCGAAAGCGCGATGAGAAGCGCGATTCCGACGACTGCGGCGATGACGTAATAAAGCTTTCCCGTCTTCTTCTTTTTTCGGGTTCCGAACTTTTCTCCCGCCTTGAGAGAGATCTCGATGCCGGTTTCGGCAGAGACCCTTTCGGCACATTTCCGTGCCGCCTCGGCAGGCATTGCACCCGTGAGGTTGCCCTCGAATGCCCACGCGAGCATCGGGATCATAGCAACGTCGGTCTCGCTGTGGAGGCGTACGCCATGCTTGCGCTCGTAGCCCTCTACGGTCGACTTCATCGATTTTCTTGCGTAATTGAGACGGCTCTTGACCGTGCCCTCGGAAACGCCCTGAAGCTGTGCGATCTTCTGCACCGGCATTTCCTCGTAATAATACATAAGCACCGCCGCACGCTGCTCGGCAGGAAGCGAATTGATAAAGGACAGTATGGTTTCGCGGAGATCCTTGATATCACAAGCCGCTTCGGGCAGGAACTCGGTCCTCTCCTCGGCGGTTATGTCAAAAATGGTGTTACCGTCCTCGTCCTCATCGGCAAGAAGCTCCTTTTTCTGAAGGTTCTTGGGAAAATAAGGGCGACAGCAATTGTAGCATATACCCTTGAGCCAGCTTGCAAACGACGCAGGCTCCTTAAGAGAGCCGAGCGACTTAAGCGCGACGACAAACGTGTCCTGCACCGCGTCGCAGGCGTTATCCTCGTTCCCGTTGAGAGTTCTGCGCGCAAAATTATATATGTCGTTGTAATATTCGTTAAAAAGCGTGTTTATCGCCTTTTTATCGCCCGATTGAGCCTTTGTGACCGCCGCTGTAAGAGCATCGCGTTCCATATTTTGTCCTCCGTAAAATCCACAAGAAGGGGGAGATCCCCCTCTTGCGTTATTATCGATTAATTATAGTAGCCCACATCGTACTTGCAGACGAGTCTCGAAAGCGCATGGTTACTCGAAACGACTGCATCGCCCGAAAAGGTGAAGGTCCAGATGACGTAAGAATTTGCACCTACCACGAGACCGTCGATGCTGCCAAATCCGCCGTCTGCGATCACGTTGCCGTCGCCGTCCTCGAATATAAGCGACTTAAGATTAATATTGCTTGCAGCGGTATCGAAGCCGTTAACCACGAAGCACTCTGCGATAAGCTTGTCGCCATCCCAGTAAACGTATCTGGGTCTGATTGCAACGGCGCTTTTTTCTATGAAGCCGTTGCTGTCGTTAAAAAATACGTTGTCTCCGTCGGTAGCGTCGGAGGAGTCGTCGGACACAGCAGAGTCGTCGGATACTGCGGAGGAGTCGTCGGACGCTGCGGAGGAGTCGTCGGATACTGCGGAGGAATCGTCAGACATGGTGTCGGAAACGACAGGCTTACCGATTGCGATGTTGCTTGCGTCGGACGCAGCCGACGAGTCGTTGCCCTCTCCGCCGTTACAAGCGACGCAGGAGAGTGCGAGTGCTATGAGCATGATGATTGCGATGAGTTTTTTCATTTTGATTTCCCTTCCTTGTTTTTTATTTTTTGGAGCTTTTTCTGCCCTTTGTCCTCTTAGGGCAAAAATCGGCACACCCGGTTTTACATTTTTAAAAATTTTTTCAAAAAATCGTTCCGACGGCGAGCGCGGTGACGCAGGCGGCGAGCGCAACGGCGGTCAAGCCCTTTTCAAACAGGGCGAACACGATTGCGACGGCGATTCCCGCGAGCGCGGATATCGGGTGGTCGGTCGCATAAACGGCGGCGGGAAAGGTCATCGCCGCGAGAACTGCGTAGGGTATATAATATAGGAAGGACTGCAGGAATCGATTTTTGATGCGGCGGCGCACAAGCGCAAACGGCAGTGCTCGGATAAGGTAGGTCGACCCCGCAAGCACTAAAAGGTATGCGAAAAAGCCTTCATTCATCGAGCGTTTCCTCCTTTTTCGGGAATAGGAGGGCGCCGAGAACCGCGGCGACGATCGCGCAGATGCTTATTGCAAGTCCGCTCGAGACTGTTTTGAGCAGCGGCAGGTAATAAAACGCACAGCTTAGCGCGGCGGCAAGCATTACGACCGCGAGCACGGGGCGCGAACGCTTTGCAACAGGCGCGATTATCGCGATGAACATACCGTAGATCGCAAGACAAAGCGCAGACATCACGCTTTGCGGTAGGATATTGCCGAGCAGAGCACCCGAAAGGGTTCCCAAGCTCCAGCCGAGATAGGGTGCGACCGCAAGTCCCGAGAAGAAGCGGGTGCTTACCTCGTTTTGTGCAGAGGCGACGGCGAATATTTCGTCGGTCATAAAGAATCCGAGCAGCCAGCGCTTAATGCCCGAAAATCCCTTCGACGTTTTTTGCGAAAGCGAGATCGACATAAATGAGTATCTTACGTTTATGGTAAGCTGAGAGATTAGCATTTCGAGATATCTGCCGGGAAGAAGCATCGATTCGATTCCCGCAAGCTGACCTGCCGAGGTAAGCGTCGTCATCGATATTATCAGCGCCTGCCACCAATAGAAGCCGCGCGACACGGCGAGTATACCGAACGTGAATGACACCGAAAGATATCCCAGCCCTATCGGTACGCCCGATCTCAGTCCTTTGACAAAATCCCTCATGCTTTTCTTCTCCTTTTGTTCATATCAGTTTAACATATACATAATGATTTTGCAATAGAAAAATCCGTGCAAGGGGATGCTCTCCCAAGCACGGATATTTAAGCTGTTTAAAAACGAGTCAGAAACGTATTATTCCTCGATAAACGAATGAGGGTAGTTCTGCCAGAATTCGGCGTCAAAGCCCTGAGCCGATTCGTAATACCAAATCGTAAGGTCAACACGGTTGGGCTTCGACCAGGTGTCGTCATCAAAGATCGTTTCGGGCGCATCGCCGAGGAAATACAGATTCTTAAGCTCATAGCAGAGGTTAAATGCCATCGGGTGAAGCGTCTTCAGGCTTGCGGGAAGCGTAAGCTCGGTTATCGGCATATACTGAAACGCAAACTCATCGATGGACTCAAGCCCGTCGGGCAGGATGAGCGAGGATATGCTCGTGCTCTCGAAGGCGTTGTATCCGATGCTCTTAACTCCCGAGGGGATTTCGATCGCGGTCAGCTTCGAGTCTCCTCCGAAGGCATAATCGTCGATCATCTCGAGCGTTTCGGGCAAAACACAGCTCTCGAGCGCGATGCAGTCGAAGAAAAGTCCATGCCCGAGGCTCTTTACGTTGGCGTTGACGACTGCGGTCTTAATACCGCGGGAGTTTGCAAATATCGACTCACCCAAAAACGTCACGCTCGAAGGTATGACGACTGCTTCGATGCTGTCACAGCCGCGAAACGCCTCGGAGCCGATGCTTTCGAGCGCCTCGGGGAATACCACGTCCTTTAAATTCTCACACTAGGCAAACGCGCAATCGTTAATAGACTTAAGCGAATCGGGCATCTCTGCCGCAGTCAGCCTTTCGCAGGAATCAAACGCATAGCGCCCGATCGATTCAAGCGTTTCGGGGAAAACGACCTTGCGTATATGCTCGTGTCCCGAGAACATATAGTCGCCAATCTCCAAAACCGCACGTCCGTTTATTTCGCTCGGAAAGATAATTTCGGTAGCATTGCCGAAATACGAGGTAAGGCGGACGCCGTTTTCGATTTCGACGTATTCAAAGTCGCCCTCGACAAGAGGCTGCTCGTCGGAGTCGAAATATCTCACGGGGTGCCCCTTCCAGCGCGGGAAGCCAAAGCCGCTTGCGTCCTTGCTTATATATACCTCAAAAAAGTCATCGGGCATATCGTCAAACGCGTCATCGGCATACTTGGGTGCCGGCTCATCGCCCAAAAAGGTGACCTTTTCCAGCTTTTCGGTGAATATCGCGTCGTATTCCATCGTCTTGACGCTTTTGGGAATAACGAGCTCGCGGATGTCGGTGCCCGCAAGCGCCATGCTATCGATGGCCTCAAGCCCATCGGGAAGCGTTATTTCACGCAGAGGACAGCCGTACAGACAGTAGTAATCAAGCGTCTTTACCGACTGCGGGATATTTATGCTTTCAAGCTTAGAGAGGACGAACATACTGTCGGGTATGATCTCAACACCCTCGGGTATCGTCGCACGCTTGAGTCCGCTTTTTGCAAACAGCGACCAGCAGCTCTTGGTGAAGCAGCAGGCGGGCAGGTTCACGCTTTCAAGCGAGGTACAGCCGTAAAACGCTTCGGCGCCCATACTCTTCAAGCCGTTGGGAACATTGATGCTCTTGAGATTTTTGAAATCCTTGAACGCCGCACGCTCTATAGTCTCGAGCGTGTCGGGCAAGTGTACGGTTTCGAGTGCCGATACGTTTTCATCCGTGACAAGGTTCGCCGAGGCGGCGATCGTCTTCACCGTGTCGGGAATATATATCTCCTTCGTCTTTTGGTTGTAAGCGAAATAAGTAATGTTTACCTCGGTGACCGTCTTGCCGCCGATGGTTTCGGGAATCACGACGGTCGCGTCGCCGCCGTAGTAATAGGTCACCGAAACGCCGTCGCCTGATTCGGTGTCCTGCACACGGAAGTCCTCCTCGGGTGTCACCGAAAGCTCGTCAAACACGTCGTAGGACGACTCATCGCCCGCTTCATCGCCGCGATTGCAGGCGCAAAGCGACATCAGCATAAGGGCGCATATTAAAAAGCAGAGAAATTTCTTCATCATTATTTATCCTTCAATTCATCGGGTAGTTTTTTACAGCCCTCAAAAACGTTGGCACCGAAGGTGACGTTTTCGGAGACGTTGATGCTTTCGAGCCACGAGCAGTTGAAGAACGCGCAGGAATCAAGCATTATTTCATCGGGCAGAGTGACCTTTTCGAGCCTGACGCACTCGGCGAACGCGTATTTGCCGAGCGTCTCGAGCCCGTCGGCTACGACGACCTCCTTGACGCCGCAATCGAAAAAGCATTTGCTTCCCCAAAGCTGTATCGACGAGGGCACACGGAGATATTCAAGCGAATAGCACCTTTCAAAGGCGCTGCCTCCTATTTGCAGAAGCGCTTCGGGAAGAGTTATTTCCACAAGGTCGCCGCAGCTTGCAAACGCCTCGGCTCCGATAACAGCGCAGGAGATCGGCATACGAACACTTTCGAGATGCAGACAGTTCTTGAACGCACCCGCGCCTATGCGCTGGACGCCATCGGGGATATAGACCGACTTGAGCGTCATATTCGAGTTGAACGCGCTGTTTGCAATCTCGGTCACCGCCTTGCCGTCGATAACGGCGGGGATGACAACGCTTTCGGCGCTGCCGGTATACTCAACGAGCGTCTTGCCGCCGTAATAGTTGCTTCTGAACCTGAAGTCGTCAATGCTCGTCGGAGTGACCGCATCGGATTCAAAGGCGTAGATGGCGAAAACACGGTCGATCTCGTGATCCTCGGCGTCGCCGTCGTAAACTATTCTCACGTTTATTCCCGCGCGAACGTCGGGCAGAGGAATATCACTCTCGGGCTCGAGCGAGACCTTATATATCCCTTCCTCAAGCGCATCGAAGGAGAACTCGAAGCTCTTTACCGTCATATATCTGCCGTCGACCGAAGTGACGAGCGCGTCGAGGAAGACCTCGCCCTCCGAAGGGGTATCGGGCATCGGGGGCACGGGCGGCGTCTTCGGATCGGTAAGGAAAAAGGCGGTGAAGCCAAGGCAGGCAACGAGTGCGATGATCAGCACCCAGAACGTCGGCCTTTTGTAGCTGAACAGGTTCCTTACCCTGCCCTTGACGGCGTTTTCGCCGAACGCGAGCGGGCAGGCAGTTATAATCCTGCGATCTGCCGAGCAGTTGATCAGTGCATTACCGTACCGCTTCTTTTCCTCCTCGCTTCTGTTCTTGATTACCTTTTCGTCGGTCGCAAGCTCGACATCGCGTGCGAAAAGCGTATAAGCTATCCATAGCACGGGGTTGAACCAATAGACCGAAAGCAGCAGAAACGCAAGCGGCTTCCACATATGGTCGCGGCGCGAAAGATGCGCACGCTC
The DNA here is from genome assembly GCA_017563195.1 of Clostridia bacterium. GTDB lineage: Bacteria > Bacillota > Clostridia > Oscillospirales > CAG-382 > Coliplasma. The sequence goes on from JAFXDO010000062.1 coordinate 39,448, forward strand.
GTGCGCAATGACGCATTCGACGTCGTTTTCGTCGATGCAGGACGGTAGACATATTTTCGGCTTGATTATCCCGAAGATAAATGGCGTCGGGATGCGGTCGCCCATATATACGTTGTCATAAAGCTTTACTGATTCGTTTACGCGGCGTCTGACCTTAAGACTGCTGACGAGTGCGTAGACGAGCATCGCGAGCATTCCGATGACCCAAACGGTGCTTGCGATGAACACGACTATCTGCATCGGGTTAACGCTTGCCGTTTCGTCGGGCACGAAGTTGTCGAGCAGAATCTCGCCGACGGCGTTATCGAGTATCGGCAGATTCGTGTTGATCTGCGGCGTGCCGGTGTAGATTATGTCCTGCGGGATCGGCTCGCCCGAGGGAAGCAGAGATATGCCGCTTTCAAACGTCACGGGCACCAGAAGCCTGACTGCTACGAGCGCCCAGAGTATCACCGTGACGAACCTCGGCACGCGCTTGAACACGGCGCGGAAGATCACGACCGCGAGCACCAGAAGCGAAGCGGTGATGCTCATATTTAAGAGCTTCAAAAATATTGCAGACATCATTCATCCTCCCCGTATTCGCGAACCAGCCGCCTGAGCTCCTCGACCTCTTCCCTTGTCAGTCCCTTGCGAGCCGAAAAGGCGGTCAAGAACGCAGGCAGCGAGCCCTTGAAGGTGGTTTCGACAAACTGCTCGCTTTGCGCGGAATAAAACTCCTCGCGCGTTATCAGCGAGCCGACCGTACCCTGCTCGTTTTTGAATATCCCCTTGCCGCAAAGCCGCTTTAAGACGGTGTAGGTGGTGCTTTTCTTCCATCCGAGCTCGCCCTCGCAGAGCTTTGCAAGGCTTGTCGAGCTTATCGGCTCGTTATCCCATATTATGTTGGCGAAGCGTGTTTCTACCTCGCCCATCTGATAATCCGTCATATATATCCTCCATTCTACAAGCTGTAGACCACTTGCAGTCTACACTATGTAGACCGATTTGTCAATAGGAAAAATAATTATTGCGATTTTTATTCGGGCAAATGTCGTCACAGCTATTGATTAGGGGGTGATATCTGCTATATTGGAAGAAAAAGTACGAATTCGCGCTCAAGGTTTTAATGGAAGAATAACAAAGGATCTGTGCCGAGGAGAGTCGCCTCACCGCACAGATCTTTTTTAATAAAAAACGCGAGAGAAGGGCGATGCACCATAGTGATAAATCGCCTTAAAATCGCCATTTTTGCACAATACTGCATCAAAAATCCGCGATATACGCTCGTATTATCGCGGATTTCTTCTTTGTCTTGCGACAAAACTATCTGATTTTAAGGTGCGCAGCAGTTTTGCGCGTATGCGATTTGTTCTGTAACGACGGCGAAAAA
>JAFXDO010000063.1 GCA_017563195.1 Clostridia bacterium
GCACTCCGCTCAAAAAATCCGCATCATTTACCGTGACATCGGTGAATGGGATTACGACGATGCGGCAGAAGCCGAACAGCAACAACCGCAGATCGTAGCAGTGACCGTAGCACAACCGGAACTGCTCCCCGCATAAACACCGCACAATGCGAGATAAACGCAGTAACGGCGGATGACTAACCGCCATCCGCCGTTACCACACCTACATACTGTCAGAAAATGTCCCTATGAACACTAACAGAAGGCTCTGTGGTTTTTTGTGCTTTGTTATCCGTAGATCTTCGCCTTGACGAAGCGCTTGTTGGCATCGAAATTGACCACCAGCACCTCGCGGTTGTTTATCCTCGCGTATTGGAACGAGCCGGGGCAGGGGACGCGCGCGTCGGTGATGTCGTAGGTGACGTAGGTGAGCACGTTCCAGATCATCGACTTGAGCGTTTCCTTCGGGATGTTCGTAACCACGTAGGGAAGCACCGCCTTCATAAGACTGTGAAGCTCGGAAAGGCTCAGGCTCTTACAGCTGTAAGCAACCTGCTTCAAAAGGTCGCGCTGGTGGAGGGTGCGGGTGAAGTCGCCGTTCGAGAAATTTCGGCTTCTTGCATATCCGAGCGCGCTTCCGCCGCTGAGATGCACGGTGTGGGTCCCGTCGGTCGCCTCGACTTGACTGAGCCCCTTGATCCCGTCCCAGTTCTTGAAGTAATCATAGTTGGTTTCGTTGATGGTAAGGTCGATGCCGCCGATGACGTCCACCGCCATTTCAAACGAGCTGATGCTGACGGTTATATAGAAATCGACGTCGATATCGAAATTCTGCTTTATCGTGCGGATGAGCAGGTTCGGGCCACCCGCCGCAAACGCGGCGTTGAGACGGTTGTCCTTGTATCCGGGGATGGAAACGTAGGTGTCTCGCATAAACGAGGTGAACACGATGCGCTTTTTCACGTTGTTGACCGACATAAGGATCATCGTGTCGCTTCGCGCGCTTCTGCCGCTTATCGTGTCCGCACCGATGAGCAGGATGTTTATAACGTCCTTGTCGTAAGCCTCGGTGACCGTATCTCCGTCGAACAGCCCCTCGAGTATTTCATAGTCGGGCTGGAAGGGAGGCTCGGGAGGGGGCGGGACGTAGTCGTCATCGTCGTCATCGTCGTGATCATCGTCGCCGTCGTCGTAGTCATCGTCGCCGCTGATATCGATATCGGGCAGGCTTTCATCGTACGAAACGTCGGGGACCGATGAATCGTCCTGCTCGGGATCCGAAAAGTTCGAGAAATCGATGCCCATATCGTCGTCGATATCGTAATCCGACGCGTCGATGTCGACCCCCGACCATTCAAGATCGCCGCTGTCGTAGGTCAAGTAATCGTACGCCTCGTTGATGATCGAGTTCATAAAAATGACCGCGCCGATACCCACCGCAAGCAATAAGCCGAGCAGCGAGAGTAAAATTATGAGGAATATTTTAAGTCCCTTTTTCTTCTTCTTTTCGGGCTGTTCAGTGCCGAGCGGCTGCTGACCCGATTCGTTTGTCGGCATATCGGACATAAGCTCATCTCACAAAAATCAAGGTTCGGACATATCAATGCCCGAACCTGATTATATCACTTGTTTACGCTTTTGTCAATCGCGCCGCTCATGTTGTTTTCCCGCATGTAATCAAGCACTCTGCAAAGTATTTCGGCGGTGTCGCCCTTGGTGAGGGTCTGCGCGGGCTCGGCTACGTCGAAGATGCCTGCGTCGGTCACGGCGATGAGCGATGCAAAGCTGCGGTCGCTTTCGCCTGAGAGAATGCTTTCGCTGTCAAGCCCGGGCAGGTCGAGCACCGACGCGATCATATACGCCGCGTCCGATACCGTCACGTCGCTCTTGGGCGAAAACGCGCCGTTGTCGAGCTTGATTATGTCCTTTTCCGCGGCGGCGGAAAGATAGCCCTTCAAGCCTGAAGAAAGCCCGCCGTCATCGGTGACCGAGCTGTCTGCGACCGCAAGCACGTCGTTGTCCTGACCCGAAGCGCTCATCAGCATCACCAAAAAGTCGAGCTTGGATACCGGCTGCGCAGGGTCGAAAAGATATTCGCCGTTTTCGTAACGGTAGACCATGATATTTTTGCTGCAAAGCTTGTAGGCGTAAAGATGACGGGCGTCCTCCGACATATCGGCAAAGGTTATGCCGCCTTCGTTTTCGGCGACGGTGATGCTAAGCGTCGCCACCTCAGAGGTCTTTCCGAACCTGTCGGTCACGCTGTAAACAAGCTTGTCGCTGCCGATGAAGCCCTCCTCGGGCGTGTAAACCACGACCCCGTCCGAGTCGACCGTGACGTATCCGTCGCTCGGGTAGGTGATAACGTTGATGGTGAAGCCGTCGCCGTCGGGCTCGTTGATCTCGAGCGACGATACGCAGGCGATGCCCTCGACCGTGTCGGCGGAGCTGCTCAATGCGACGGGCGGGGAATTCACGCTGTCGCCGTAAACGATCTCGCAGGTGAGCTCGGCGTCGTCGAAAAAGTCGCTGTCACAGCTCATACAAAAGCTTGCCGTTTTGCATTCGGCGGTGGGGACGAACTTTAAAAATTCAAGCGAGTCGGCAGGCAGAGTCTGCCCTTTGGTGACCGCATAACCGTTGAAAATAAGCGTTCCAATGCCCGATTCGGGTAACGACGTCACCGTGACCGAATCGAACTCCTCGCCGAGCGTGTCGAGCAGCTCCTCCTTTGAAAAGCTTGCGGTCTTGCCCGATTCCTCGTGCTTATAAAGCGTCGTCTGCCCCTGCAGGTACGAAAGCGCGGGCGGCAGGGCGTCGTCCTGCTTTTCGCCCCCGCCCGAGCAGGCGGTCAGAGCAAGCGTGAGCATAAGCAAAATAATAAGTATAAGCCGTTTCTTCATAACCAAACCTTCCTTTTTGGGTTCATTTCTCTACATTAATACACTTAACCGCCGAGGAATATGACAAAAAGCGGTTGAAACATCGTTTTTTGTGTGGTAGAATAACAAAAACGGAGGTGGGATCATGAAAAAATGCTTTGTTGCGGTAAGCGGCGGCGTAGACAGCGCAACCGCGCTTTTGCTGCTTCGCGAAAAGGGATACGACGTCGAGGGCATCACGATGATCCCGTTCGGCAAAGAGCTTGTGCCCGACTTTATGGGCGGCGAGACCGAGTCGGCAAGAGAAATGTGCGCCTCTCTCGGGGTTCGCCATCACGCGGTCGACCTCAGCACGCTTTTTTCGTCGACCGTCGTTGCCGATTTCGTCAACGCCTACGCAAACGGCGAAACGCCTAACCCCTGCGTTGTTTGTAACCGTTATCTGAAGTTCGGCGCGCTTGCCGATCATGCATTTTCGCTCGGCGCGGAGGAATATGCTACCGGCCATTACGTGCGTGTCAAGCAATGCGGCGACCGACGCGTCATAACCCGCGCATCCGACCCCGAAAAGGACCAAAGCTACGTGCTTTGGAGCCTTACGCAGCAGCAGGTCTCGAAATTCGTCGCGCCGCTTGGCGAATATACGAAAAAAGAGGTTCGCGAGCTTGCACAGAGCTATGGCTTGCCGGTTGCGAGCAAGAGCGACAGTCAGGATATCTGCTTCATCCCCGACGGCGACTACCGCGCGTTTTTGAACCGAATTGCGGGCGATACCGATAAGGCAGGCGATTTCCTGCTTAAGGACGGCACGGTCCTCGGCAGACATTCGGGCCAGCGCTGTTATACTATCGGTCAGCGCAAGGGGCTCGGCATTGCGTATAAGGAGCCGCTTTACGTTATAGGACGCGATATGAAGAAAAATCAGGTGATCTTGGGCAGTAACGCCGACCTGCAAACAAACCGCTTCACCGTGCGGAACGCCTCGTTTTCGGCACTTGATTTCCCGAGCGGAAGCGTCGATTGCGAATGCCGCATCCGCTACCGCGCGCCGTTCGTGCGCTCAACGCTTACCCCGATAGGAGAGGGCAGGCTTCTTGTCGAGACCGATTCTCCCGTTCGTGCAGTCACACCGGGTCAGTCGGCGGTGTTTTACGACGGAGAAACCTTACTTGGCGGCGGTGTAATAGAATGATAAAAAACAGACAGCGAAATGCTGTCTGTTTTTGTGTAAGGCTCACGCGATTATTTCTTTATCATGTCGTTAGGCGGACAAATCTGGAGTCTGAACGTGTCGTTCATATCATTAGGAGTGTAATCCAGCCATTCGATAAATAAATAGTCTCCGTTACATTCATGGCAGGCTCATTCATCGTATTTATATATCCCATATTCGCATCCATTTTGATTGCGAATTCCTGAAGGTCGCTTGTAGCGCCTCTTAAGGTGATAAAAATACCGTTTTTCTCCTGCTTCATTTCGAGTATCTCCA
>JAFXDO010000064.1 GCA_017563195.1 Clostridia bacterium
CATGGGTGCTGACCTTGTAGGTAAGACCGAAGCTCACATTCCCGAAGACGACCCCAGAAACCCCGCAACCATCGCAGACAACGTTGGTGACAACGTTGGTGACGTTGCAGGTCTCGGCGCTGACCTTCTCGAATCTTACGTAGGCGCTATCCTTTCCGGCGTAATCCTTGCTATTGAGCTCTTCGCAAACGCGTCCTTCACCGATGGTCCCATGCTCACCGCTATGCTCCTCTTCCCCCTTGCATTCGCTGCAGTAGGTCTTATCTCCTGCATCATCGGTATCGCCTCTCTCTTCGTTCGCAAGAAGCTTTCCGATAATCCCCACAAGGAACTCAACACCGCAACCTACATTTCTGCAGGTCTCACCATGGTAATCGGCCTTGTTATCGCATTCTTTGCGTTCAAGGACATCAACGGCGACGTTCTTAACGGCCTCGGCTTCAAGATCCCCGGCATTGCTTGGATCTCCCCCTGGATCGCTGCTGCCATCGGTATCGTTGCAGGTATCGTTATCGGTAAGATCGCAGAATACTACACCTCTTACGACTACAAGCCCACCAAGATCCTTTCTCACGCATCCATTGACGGCTCTGCTCTCACCATCACCCAGGGTCTCTCCCTCGGTATGATTTCCTGTATGTACCCCTGCGTAGTTCTCGGTATCGCGATCTACGGCTCCTACCTCATTTCGGGTATGTACGGTGTTGCAGCAGCAGCAATCGGTATGCTCTCCTTCGTTGCAGCAACCGTTTCGGTTGACGCTTACGGTCCTATCTCGGACAACGCAGGCGGTATCGCAGAAATGTCCTTCCTCGAGCCCGAGGTTCGCGAAATCACCGACGAGCTCGACGCAGTCGGTAACACCACTGCAGCTATCGGTAAGGGCTTCGCTATCGGCTCTGCAGCTCTCGCTACCCTCGCAATGATGACCTCGTTCATCTTCGCTTCTCACCACGGTGAGATCTACACCAATCTCGAGCTCAACGTAATGGAACCCGTAATCCTCGTTGGTGCTATCGTCGGTGCGGCACTTCCCTTCATGTTCTCCGGTATGCTTATCAACGCTGTTGCTAAGGCTGCGGAAAAGATGGTTGAAGAGGTTCGCCGTCAGTTCAGAGAGATCAAGGGCCTTATGGAAGGCGAAGTACTTCCCGACTACAAGACCTGTATCGAGATCTCCTCTCAGGGCGCTCTTAAGGAAATGCGCGTTCCCGCTATCTTCTGTATCGCATTCCCCGTTGTCTGCGGCTTCATCTTCGGCGCAGGCTTCGTTGGCGGCGTACTCGTAGGTGCTACCATCTCCGCTATCATGCTCGCTCTCTTCTGCGGTAACGCAGGCGGCGCTTGGGACAACGGTAAGAAGTATATCGAAGTCGGCGGCGTTGAAGGCGAAAAGAAGGGCGGCGCGGCTCACGACGCAGCAGTTGTCGGTGATACCGTTGGTGACCCCTTGAAGGATACCGTTGGTCCCTCCCTCGATATTCTCATCAAGATCATGTCCACCATCTCGCTCGTTACCGTTGCAGCATTCGCTGAAAACAACCTCCTCAACCTCCTCGGTTAAGGATATCCCGATAACGATCGGTCTAAATGATCATAAAACGCGTTGGCTTGAATCGCCAACGCGTTTTTGTTTCAAAAAACATCTGCAAACGCTTGATTATTTCGTCAAACGGTGCTAAAATCATTCCGTTACAACGCACACCTCGGAGGCTTATCAATGATAATAGATTTTCACACCCACATCTTCCCCGATTCGCTTGCGCCAAAGGCGATCGCGTCGCTTCAGGCAACCGCGCAAATGCCCGTCACCTTCGACGGCACCGCAGGCGGACTGACCTCGCTTATGAAAAACGACGGGGTCGACAGATCGGTGGTTCTCAACACCGTGACCAACGAACGGCAGGCTCCCAAGGTCAACGCCTTTGCGCTTGCAACCGATTCGGCATACGACAGCCTCATTCCCTTCTGCTCGGTCCACCCGCTGAACGAGAATATTTATCAGACCCTGTCCGAGCTCAAGTCGCAGGGCATCCGCGGCATAAAGCATCATCCCGACTACGTCGGCATCGAATTCGACGACGAGCGTATGACCCCCCTTCTTGAAGCGGCGAGCGAGCTTGAAATGCCGATGGTCATCCACGCTGGCTACGACCCCGTGTCGCCCGATAAGGTGCACGCATCGCCCGATATGATCCTTAACGTGCTTGAGCGCTTCCCGAAGCTTATCCTCGTCGTGGCACACTTGGGAGGTGTACAGAAGTGGGACGAGGTCGCAGACAAGCTTTGCGGTAAAAATCTTTATCTCGACACTGCGTTCTGCTGCGAGCGTATAGGCATCACCGTCGAGCAAGGCAAGGCGATTTTTTCATCCCACCCGCACGACCGTATTCTTTTCGGCTCGGACGCGCCCTGGGCGTCACCGTCCGAGGTGCTCGAGTTCATCTCGAAGCTCGGATTAAGCGACGAAAGCATGGAGCTTGTGCTCCACAAAAACGCCGAGCGTCTGCTACATTTATAATATTACATATTATAATTACTCTTCCTCTCTGTTTTTCAAGCCCAAAAACAGAGAGGTTTTTATTTATTGCACAATTTAAGAGCATCGATTTTGTGAGTTCTTACAAATACAGAAAACGCACTTGATTATTTCGGGAATCGGTGTTATAATCAATGATAACTAATGCTGGAATTTTATGTCCGGAGGTCACTATGAAAAAAATCCTTTGTCTCATGCTCTGTTTCCTCTTCTGCTTCAGCGCGCTTGTCGGCTGCGGAAGCCTTAAGGAAGACGAAAAGGGTGCAAACATCCGTATGTATCTTACCGACTACCCTTATACCCTTGACCCTGCGGTAGTTCAGCTCAACAGCGACGTCGAGCAGATACTTTCCATGATCTTCGAGCCCCTCACCACCATCAATGAGGACGGCAAGGTCGAGCCTGCGCTTGCTACCGAATGGTATTACGATTACGACGAAATCTTCCGCAAGCACAGAATGTATTTTAAGCTTAAGGAAACCAAGTGGAGCGATAACCGTGCAGTCAGCGCTGACGACGTTATCTACGCTTGGAGAAGAATACTCGCTCCCGAAACCAACAGCCCCTATGCATCCCTCCTTTACGCTATCGAGGGTGCAAGATCGGTCAAGTCCGGCGTCAACACCATCGACGACCTCGGACTCGCTGCAGCAGACGATACCCTGCTCGAGGTAACCTTCGAGGAAGGCCTTTTCGGATACGAAGAGGCTGATCAGAAGGCGGCAGAGGCATACTGCGAGCTCTTTGCTGAGCAGGTTGCCAACATCCACCTCGTTCCCCAGCGCGAGGACATCGTAACCCGTTACGAAAAGCTCGGCGAGGACTGGGCAGGCGACGCAGCAAACATCGTTTGTAACGGTCCCTTCCGTGTTCAGGCTATGGATATGCCCCGCCCCAAGACCGAAACCGACACCGGCTCCGACAAGTCGGCGTTCAAGCTCGTTCTCGAGCGTAACACCTACTATATGCGTGATACCGAAAAGGACAAACTCGACAAGTACGTTCTTCCCTACCGTATCACCTGCTACTACCTTGAAGGTCAGTCCGAATATTACAACTACGAATCGGCTCCCACTCAGGAGGTATTCCAGGCAGATCTTTTCAACAACAAGGAAATCTATTACCTCAGCGCGTTTGAAAAGCAGACCTACGAATACTTCGGCAAGGATCTCGATACTCAGCAGACCCTGAACGGATACGCATTCTATTTCAACAACAAGAACGAAATTCTTGCAGATGCAAAGGTACGTAAGGCGCTTTCGCTCGCACTTGACAGAACCGCCATCACCAACGTCACCGGCACCGGCGAGGTTCCCGCTACCGGCTACGTTCCCACCGGCGTGTTCAACACCGACAGAAAGAGCGACTTCCGTGAAGAGGGCGGCGAGCTTTACAGCACCACCGCAAACCTCGAGGAAGCTAAGTCGCTTCTCGGCGGCAAGAAGGGTGAGCTTACCATCACCTACCTTATCCCCCAGAACAAGGAAACCCTTTCCAAGGGCAAGAGATACGTTAACTACGTAAACGTTTACGAGGAAATCGCAAATGCAGCGGCTGACTGCTGGAAGCAGCTCGGCTTCTCGGTAACCTGCGTCGGTCTCACCGCCACTGAGTATACCGAAGCACTCATCTCCGGCAACTACGACATCATCGGTACCAACATCGTTACCGGCTCTGTCGATGCATTCGCATACCTCGCACCCTTCGCTAAGGAATACAGCGGCACCGGCGTTGTAGTCAACAACGACACCACCGCTATCGAAGAGATCTTCGGTCTCCACTATTCCAACTACGACAGCGCAGATTACAGCGCACTCATCACCGACGCGCTCAAGTCTACCGACCGTGCGACCCGCGCAAGCAAGCTCCACGAAGCAGAAGCAATGCTCGCTGAGGACTGCCCCGCAACCATGGTATTCTGGTACAGCAGAAGCTTTGTTATCAACAAGAAGATGCTCAAGAACGTCAAGTCCGACAGCTGGTTCGGCTACGTTGACTTCTCAGACGCAAAGCTTAAGGATTGGCGCGACGTTAACGAAAGTGAAGCAGCGATCCTCGCCGCAAGAGACCCCGAATAAACGATTTTCAGTCGGCGTGCCCGCTTTTGCAGGTACGCCGATCATTTTATAGCAAATCATAATCTTTCGGTATACCGAGCTTCTACAGAAACCGAGCAAGGAGCCTGTTTATGTTCTCTTTTCAAATAGGAAAAACAACTGTTGACCTTTCCCTGTCATTGATATTTGTCTTTGTCGTAATCCCTGCCGTTGTGCTCATCACCGCAATCATCAAGATAAGGCAGATGAATTCAATGAGAAGAATGTGCCTGTCGGGCAATTACGAAAAATCGATCGTGCTTGCAAATAGGCTGCTCACATATTTTACACGCAGCTACAAATTATTCCGCATCAAACGCTCCGAATCTGCTATCGAGTCATTGCACGTCTGGCTTTCCATCTCATATTTGGGCTTGTCGCAATACGAAAAATTTTTGGAGCATATCAACAAGGTCGAACAACAGCCAATATCAAAATACAGTTGGTTGGGCGCATATCACGCAATACAGAAAGATATCGACCGGTTGAAGTATTGCATCGAACAGCTTGAGCTTAATGAAGATACAAAAAATACGCACGCGCTGTTCAAGGGAATTATAATGTGCGAAGAAGGTAACGCTGTTGAAGGCAAAAAAATACTGTCCGAGCTCCTCCCGGGATTAAGCTTTGAATTAACAAGGAAAATAGTATTGTCTTACGTTGAGTAGCATCGGGTGCTCACATTCACGCAAGCTGAAGTATCAAGGCGGCAGACAGAAGCAGCACGCCGAGGTTGTTGCCTGAAAGAACGACGCAAAGCGATGCAACGAAAACAAAAATCATAAGAGCGGCATACGACGCGCAGGCAGAGATTCTGTCTGCGCTTTTTATATTCTTGTAGCGCAAAATGCAGCAAAGCGCCTTGCCGCCGTCAAGCTTGCGTACCGGCAAAAGGTTGAACAGCCCGAGCGACAGATTTATAACCACCCCGAGCAATGCAAACGGGGAGCGACTTAACAAAAATAAGGCAAGCGACACGACACCACAGAGGCAGGAGGCGGCAGGTCCCGACAGCGCGATGATCGCCTCGATCCGATCGGGTATTCCCTCGGGCAGAGCGATGATCGCGCCCATCGGCAGAACGTCGACCCGCCTCACTCTGTATCCGCAGGCGTATATCGCTGCGATATGCCCCAGCTCGTGAAGCAATGCCGACAAAGCTATTATCGAAAACGCCTGCCACCCCTCGAGCCACAGCATAACCATTGCCGCAGGCAGAGCAAGCAGAGACAGACGCATCCTGAGCCTCGGAAAAACCAAATAGGTCATATCCACGAGCTCACCAGATTATACAGTCCCCGCACACCGTCGTAGCCGCCTGACGAAAGCACCGCCGCGTCGCGTCTTGTAAAAAACAGCGACACCGCGCCGAGCATCAACGCAACCGAAAGAGCAAGCTTAAGTGCGTCGAACGGGGATTTGATCTTGATGAACGGCTTTTTCATATAATTCGCACACCCTTTATACAGAAATAATTGTCTTTGCGAATTTTGTTTTTCGAGCATCGCGTTACGACAAAATCTCCCAAGCGCTATTTATTATAATGGATTCAAAGTCAACGAGGGGATGCTTTTATGTATGAAGAAGCGACTGTGATTTATTCCGACGTGCTGTTCCTGCTCAATTTCGCACTTGATTATCTGTGTCTGTTCATCACGTCGCGGCTGCTCAATATAAAAACGACTCTCGGCAGACTCGCGATCGCCTCGGCATTGGGTGGGCTGTATTCATTTCTGCCATATCTTGTGAAACTGCCGGTATTCGTCTCGCTGCCGTTACATATCGCCTTTGCCGCGTTGCTCTGCCTTATTTCTTTCGAAAGTCGTGAGCCAAGGCGCTTACTCCCTGCCCTGCTCGGCTTCATCGTAAGTGGGGCATTGCTGGGCGGAATGATAAGCGGGCTTTACAGTCTAGCAAGTGATTATTCCGACGGGATATACCGCGAGCCGAGCCTCGGCTCATTCCTGCTCATCCTTGCACTATCGGCAGCCGTCGCGTGGTGCTACAGCCTTATCTGCAGGAGAAAGATCAATACCCGCTCATCCTTCGTACGTATCCGCTTTGACAAAAACGAGCTGACGCTCAACCTGCTTTGCGACAGCGGCAATCTCGTCACCGAGCCCTTCTCGGCACTTCCGGTGATAATCGTGTCCGCCGCTTGTTTTAAGCATCCGTACGACGACCCCGAGCGCGAGGGCTATCCCCTCCCCCTGCGAGCCGTCCCATACGCGACCGGCAACGGGAGGGGCTGTTATCTTGCCTTCCGACCCGATTCGGCGGAGGTGCGCCCGCTCGCAGGAAAGCCGAAGCCGATCGACGTTTATATCGCGATAGACACGGTAAACAAAAGCTTTTCGGGCTACGACGGCATTATGCCGACAAGCATACTATAAAACAGAAAGGAACCGCCATGAAGATCAAAAAAATCGAATCGCTCGTGCGCCTGATAAAAGACGTTATCGGCTTAAGCGGAGAGCTGTTTTACATAAACGGACCGCAGACCCTGCCTCCCCCGCTCTCGCACGATGAGGAAAGCGAGCTGCTTGCACGCGCGGCAGAGGACAACGAGGCAAAAAAGAGGCTTATCGAGCACAACCTGCGGCTCGTCGCCTATATCGCGCGGAAGTTTGAATCGACCTCAGTCGGTATCGAGGACCTGATATCCATCGGCACGATAGGCTTGATAAAGGCGATAAACACCTTCAAAAGCGATAAGCAGATAAAGCTTGCCACCTACGCGTCGCGCTGTATCGAAAACGAGATACTTATGTTCCTGCGCAAGAACACAGGGTGCAGGAACGAGCTTTCGTTAGACGAGCCCCTAAACGTCGATTACGACGGGAACGAGCTGCTTTTAGGCGACGTGCTGGGCACCGAAAACGACTACGTTTACAAGAGTCTGGAGGAGAGCGAGGACAAGAAGATGATACGCCGCGCAATTGAAACGCTGAACGAGCGCGACCGCCGTATAATCGAGCTTCGCTACGGCATAAACCGCAACGGAAACGAGCTGACGCAAAAGGAGGTCGCCGATATTCTGGGGATCTCGCAAAGCTATATTTCACGACTCGAAAAGAAGATCATCCTCAGACTGAGGGACGCGCTGACCGAGCAAAACTATTGACATAAAAGGAGAAAAAGTGTATAATCAAGCTGACAATTTAATGAAAGGAGGCAATCATACTGGGTCTGTTCAAAAGAGACACCGCAAAGGAGACTCAATCTCAGCCCTCGCTCCCCAAGGCAGCCGCGTTCGTTGACTACGAGCATTGGTACATTTCGCTCAAAGCGAATTACGGACTGAGCCCCAACATCAAGGCGTGGTTCGAGGATCTGAACTCGAAATACAACCTCGTCGAGGTAAACTTCTTCGCGGATTTCTCACACAAAAGTCTTGCCGACGAAATCGGGCGCATCCGCCTGTTTTCCAACAAGATAATCGACACACGCTCGCCCAACGGAGTACAAAAGGACTTCACCGACTTCATCATTCTCGACAATATGTACCAGAAAGCGCTTTCAAGCGACGATATTGACGTGTTTATACTGTTCTCGGGCGACGGACATTTCAGCTCGGTGACCTCGTTTTTGAAGAACTTTTATCACAAGCAGGTCGTCATCTACGGCGTAAACGGCTCGTTTTCAAAGCAGCTTCGCGAAACCGCGAATACGTTCCATATTCTTCCGACCGAGCAGGACATCAACGGCAGCTTCTACAAAACTATTTTCGATTATCTTAAAACCTCACACAGTCCTACCTACAACGAAGCGATAGACACAGCGGTCAAGAAGAACCGCAACGCATCCAAGCAGAAGATCACCTCTGCAATGAAGCGACTTATGGAAAATGACGTTATTTCGGAACGTGCTATCGCAAATTCAAAGGGCAAAAAGCAGAAAATGCTGTTCGTGGATTGGGAAAAAGCCGAAAAATATCTGCAGTACAGCGAAAAATGAGGATGAATTTTTAAAAAACTATTGTAAATGCCAAACGGTTGTGGTATAATAATGCCATAAAGAACAGTAAGCTATCAAGAGAGGGTGCAAGCCCTCTCTTGAGTCTTGATTGGAGGATTTATGGCTGACAGAAAAACAAACATCGCTACAAGGGTCAGAAACGCGGTAGAAGGCGTCATCGTCGACGCGGGCTATTCGCTTTGGGACGTTGCTTACTATAAGGAAGGCCCCGAAATGATCCTCGAAATATCCATTGACAAGCCCTGCGGTATTTCGATAAACGACTGCTCGGAAGTCACCAGACTCATCGAGCCGATCATTGACGAGCTCGACCCCATCGAGGAAAGCTATTGCCTTCAGGTCGCTTCGGCAGGCACCGTCCGTGCCCTCAGCCGTGACGAGCATATCAAGTTCGTATGCGACAACAAATGTCAGACCACGTTAGGTCTTTACGTCGCTGTCGACGGCAAGAAGGAATACAGCGGCATCATCGAAGCCTTCGACGGCGAAACCGTCACAATGCTCTGCGACGGCGAGACGAAGGAATTCACCAAGAAACAAATTGCTAAGATAAACGCCGAAATCGAAACTCAAATCGATTCCGAGGAAGAAAAAGAGGAGAAAGAAGATGAATAAGGAACTGTTCGAGGCACTTAACGTGCTCGAAAAGGAAAAAGGCATATCCAAGGAGTATATGATCGAAAAGATCGAGGCTGCTCTGCTTTCCGCCTTCCGTAAGGAAAACGCAGGAAACGAAAACGCAAGAGTCAAGCTCGACCCCGTCAAGCAGGACGTTAAGCTTTACAAGCAGCTCACCGTTGTTGAGGAGGTCCTCGACG
>JAFXDO010000065.1 GCA_017563195.1 Clostridia bacterium
AAAAAAGAGCTAACAGACTTTGTAACAAAAATCTGTTAGCTCTTTATTTATGAATAATCTGAAATTGTTGTCAAAACGTTGTCACGAGGCTTTTTGAAACCTCGAAAACCCAGTGTTTATGCGGGTTTTCAGCGTTTTTGGTATTATTCCCACTCGATAGTGCCCGAGGGCTTGGGAGTGAGGTCGTAGAGGACGCGGTTGATGCCGTTGACCTCGGAGGTGATACGCGAGGTGATCTTATGAAGGACCGCGTAGGGGATCTCCTCGATGGAGGCGGTCATGGCGTCTACGGTATTGACGGCGCGGATGATCGCAGGCCAGCCCTCGTAGCGGCTGTCGTCCTTTACGCCGACCGACTTGATATCGGGAATGATGACGAAGTACTGCCATACCTTTTCGGCAAGACCGTTTATATCGAATTCCTCGCGAAGGATCGCGTCTGCCTCGCGGAGCGCTGCGAGTCTGTCACGGGTGATGGCACCGAGGCAACGAACGCCGAGTCCGGGACCGGGGAACGGCTGACGGTAGACCATCGCACGAGGAAGGCCGAGCGCCTCGCCTACAACGCGGACCTCATCCTTGAAGAGGAGCTTGATCGGCTCAACAAGCTCAAACTGAAGGTCCTCGGGAAGACCGCCGACGTTGTGGTGCGACTTAACGGCCTTTTTGCCCTCTGCCTGCTTGATGCTTTCGAGAATATCGGGGTAAATAGTGCCCTGCGCGAGGAAGGAAATACCCTCAAGCTTACGCGCCTCATCGGCAAACACGTTGATAAATTCGCCGCCGATGATCTTTCTCTTGCTTTCGGGGTCGGAAACGCCGGCGAGAAGATCAAGGAATCTGTCGGTCGCATCAACGTAGATAAGGTTTGCGTCAAGCTCGTCCTTGAATACCTTTACGACGTTTTCGGACTCATTCTTACGCATAAGGCCGTGGTTAACGTGAACGCAGACGAGCTGCTTGCCGATCGCCTTAATGAGCAGAGCGGCAACAACAGAGGAATCAACGCCTCCCGAAAGAGCGAGAAGAACCTTTTTGTCGCCGACCTGTGCGCGGATTTCGGCAATCTGTTCGGCAATAAACGCGTTTGCGAGTTCAAAATTTGTGATACGTTCCATCGATTCGGGACGTAAATTGTTTTGCATTGGTTGTTCCTCCTGATATCATAAAATAATGATGAAATATTATAGCAGTTGACAACACGAATTACAAGTATTAATTAAGCAAAATTCGAAAAAAATTGTCGTTTCTTTTTGTGTATTTTTTAAAGCCGCGCATGCTTTGACATAAAACCGACGAAAAATAATATATTTTATAAAAGCACAATAGAAAAGGAAGGGCTTTATGAAAAAGACTGTTTGCTTGATTTTATCGGTATTCCTTCTTCTCGTTCCCCTGCCCGCTCTCGCGACCGAGACGGCGAGCGTTTATCCCTACGACGTCGCGATAAGCGAATACTGGCTCGAGCCCGCGGCAGCCGTTTACAAAAGCAACGGCGACGCCAAGGCGCTTTTGCTTATGGAATATTCGACCGGCAGGGTGCTTTTCGCCGAAAACGAGACAGAGCATCTGCCCATCGCGTCGGTGACAAAGGTCATCAGCACGCTTTTGGTCGTCGAGGCGATCGACAGCGGCAGGATCACCCTGCAGGACGTCGTCACGGTTTCGGAATATGCGGCGAGCATGGGCGGGTCGCAGGTTTTTCTGGAGGCGGGCGAGCAGATGTCCGTCGAGGACCTGCTCAAGTCGTTGGTCGTGGTTTCGGCAAACGACGCGACCGTCGCCTTGGGCGAATATATCTGCGGAAGCGAGGAATCCTTCGTGCAGGCGATGAACGACCGTGCGCGCGAGCTCGGCTGTGAAAACAGCAATTTCGTAAACACCAACGGTCTTCCAGCCGAAAACCACTACTCCTGCGCGCTCGACGTCGCGATCATCACGCGCGAGCTGATGAAGCACGAGATGATCTTCGACTACACCGGCATCTGGATGGACACGATACGAAACGGCTCGTTCGGGCTTGCAAATACAAACAAGCTGATACGCTTTTACAAGGGCGCGACGGGAATGAAGACCGGCTTTACAGGCGAGGCCAAATACTGCCTTTCGGGCACGGCGAAGCGCGACGGAATGCAGCTTATCGCGGTCGTGCTCGGCGCAGAAACGAGCGACAAGCGGTTTGCCGCCGCAAAGGGGCTTCTCGATTACGGGTTCGCAAATTATTCGGTCGTCACACCGCAAGCCCCCGAGCTTGAGCCGATAGCCGTCACCCGCGGAGTAAAGAGCAGTGCCGCGCTTTACTCAGACCCGATAAGCCTGCTTACCGAAAAGGGCATAGGCGGCGAGATAGAGACGAAATGCCATGTGAGCGAATCTGTCGCCGCGCCGATAAGCGAGGGCACGGAGGTTGGGTACGTTGCCTTTTGCAGAGACGGCGAGGAAATAGCGCGTACGCCCGTACGGGTATCCGAATCGGTTGCCGAGGTGTCGTATTTTTCGCTTCTCGGCGAAATATTCAAGAGCATATTCTTCAAATCGTCTCATTAACGCAAAAAAGAACCGTTTCACACGGTTCTTTCTTATTAAAGAATTATCAGAGCTCGATCCTTCTGCCCTCCTCGGCAGATCTGTATATCGCAAGAATAACGTCGACCGCGCGTCTGCCCTCGGCAAGACCCGAAAGCGGCGCCATTCCCGTTTTTATGCAACGGATGGTGTCGGATATCTGCTGTACGTGTCCGTCGTTCGAGATCGCGGTGGGAGTCGACGCCCCGTTCGTAAACGACGGCATAAGAACAACGTCGTCGTGACCGCCGCCGTTGTGGATGTCCCAACGCACGATGGAGGTCTCGTCAAGCACGATAGAGCCGTGCTCGCCGTTGATGTCAAGCCTTCTCGGATAGCCGGGATAAACCGACGTCGTCGCCTGAATGACGCCCGTTGCGCCGCTTTTGTATTCGACCACGGCGGCAAGAGTGTCCTCGACCTCGATATCGCGCACAAGCGTTTTCGAAAGCGCGTACACGCTCTTTATCTCGCCTGCAAGATAGAGCAGCAGGTCGACGCCGTGAATGCCCTGATTCATCAAGGCACCGCCGCCGTCAATACGCTTTGTGCCGCGCCAAGAGCCGCTGTCGTAATACTCCTGCGAGCGATAATACTTCATATATATATCCGCGCAGACGATCCTGCCGAGCAGACCCTCGTCAATTGCGCTTTTTACGCGTCTTATGCTTTTCGCGTAACGGTTCTGCGAAATGACCGAAACGGTAACCCCCGCCCTTTTGCACTCGAGCTCGACCTCGTCAAGCTGCTCCTTATTGATGGCAAGCGGCTTTTCGCAGATTATATGCTTGCCCGCGCGCGCCGCCGCGACGACGGACGAATGATGGTATCCGCTCGGGGTACAGATGCAAACGACGTCGATATCGGGGCTGGCAAGCATTTCCGCCTCGCTTTTAAACGCAAGCGTGCGGTGCCTGTGCGCAAACTTTTCAGCCGCGTCGTAGACGACGTCGCATACGCCGATCAGCTCGGCATCGTCGGCACATTCGTGTATCGCATTCGCGTGGAAATCGGCAATGATACCGCATCCTATAACTCCAAAACCTAGTTTTGTTTTCATATCCGTTCAACCTTTCAGCACAAACTACAAAAATATTGTAACAAATAAGCGAAAGTATGTCAACAGAATCAGTTGATTTTTCTTTATACGCTATTGACTTTAGTGCGATAATGAGGTACAATATTGTACAATACTTTAACTATATTTCTTTTTATATAAGGAGAAAAAGCCATGCAACGCGTTTACAACTTTTCCGCAGGTCCCTCGATGCTCCCCGAAAGCGTGCTTGAAACAGCCGCTTCGGAAATGATGAACTATAACGGCAGCGGTATGTCCGTTATGGAAATGAGCCATCGCTCCCCCGTTTATCAGAGCATCATCGACGAGGCAGAAGCTAACCTCCGTAAGCTTATGAGCATTCCCGACAACTACAAGGTGCTCTTCCTTCAGGGCGGCGCCACCCAGCAGTTTGCGGCTGTTCCTCTTAACCTTATGAACAAGAACCGCAAGGCAGACTACATCGTTTCGGGTCAGTTCTCGAAGAAGGCTGCAGAAGAGGCTGCCAAGTTCGGCGAGGTAAACGTTATCGCTTCCTCCAAGGACAGAAACTTCGCTTACATTCCCAAGGTTACCGAATTCTCCGCAGACGCTGACTACGTTCACATCTGCTATAACAACACCATCTTCGGCACCTGCTATGACTACATCCCCGAAACCGGCGATATTCCCCTTGTTGCGGATATGTCCTCGGGCATCCTTTCCCGCCCCGTCGACGTTTCGAAGTTCGGTCTCATCTACGCAGGCGCGCAGAAGAATATGGGTCCCTCGGGTCTCACCGTCGTAATCGTTCGCGAGGACCTTCTCGGCAACGCTCGCGAGGGCACTCCCGTAATGCTCGACTACAAGGTTCAGGCAGATAACGGCTCTATGTACAACACCCCTCCCTGCTACGCTATCTACGTTGCAGGTCTCGTCTTCAAGTGGCTTTTGGAAACCGGCGGACTTGAGGAACGCGAAAGAATCAACGTAAAGAAGGCAAACCTTCTTTACGATTTCCTCGAAACCTCCAAGCTCTTCAAGGCTACCGCAGATAAAGAGGTACGCTCGCTTATGAACGTCTGCTTCGTTACCGGCGACGCCGATAAGGATAAGGCCTTCGTTTCCGCGGCATCCAAGGCAGGCTTTGTAAACCTCAAGGGCCACCGTGTAGTCGGCGGTATGCGCGCATCCATCTACAACGCAATGCCGGTTGAAGGCGTTGAAAAGCTCGTAGAATTTATGCGCGAATATGAAAAGGAGAACGCATAATGACCAACATCAAGCTTTATAACAAGATCAGCAAGGTCGGCCTCGACGCTTTCGATGCCGAAAGGTATAACGTAGGCGAGGACGTGGAAGCACCTCAGGGTATTCTCGTCCGCTCCGCCGCTCTTCACGACGAGCCCTTCGGTAAGGAGCTTGTTGCGATCGCACGCGCAGGCGCAGGCGTAAACAACATTCCCATCGATCGCTGCACCGAAAACGGTATCGTCGTATTCAACACCCCCGGTGCAAACGCAAATGGCGTTAAGGAGCTTGCAATCGCGGCGCTTCTTCTCGCATCGCGTGACATCGTCGGCGGCATCAACTGGGCACTGAGCCTCAAGGGCACTCCCGACGTTGCAAAGCAGGTCGAAAAGGGCAAGAGCAAGTTCGTCGGCCCCGAAATCAAGGGCAAGACCCTTGGCGTTATCGGTCTCGGCGCTATCGGCGGCTTGGTTGCAAACGTTGCAAGCGATATAAAGATGAAGGTCGTCGGCTGTGACCCCTACATCACCGTTAAGAACGCTTGGTCGCTCTCCCGCGCGGTCCGCAAGGCAGACGATTACGATGCAATTTACGCAGAATCCGACTATATCAGCTATCACATCCCCTCGCTTCCCAGCACGAAGGGCATCATCAACAAGGAAAACATCGCGAAGATGAAGGACGGCGTCCGCATCATCAACCTTTCGCGCGGTGACCTTGCAAATATCCCCGACCTTATCGAGGCGCTCGAAAGCGGCAAGGTCGCTTCCTACGTTACCGACTTCCCCTGCGAGGAGCTTTTGGGTGTTCCCCACGTCGTATGTATCCCTCACCTCGGCGCATCGACCCCCGAATCCGAGGACAACTGCGCTGTTATGGCGGCTGAGCAGCTTATCGACTACATCGAAAACGGCAACATCCGCAACAGCGTAAACTATCCCGAAATCGTGCTCGCAAGAACCGAAAGCAACCGTCTCATCGTGCTTCACGAAAACATCCCGAACATCATCACTCAGATCTCGGGTGCGCTCGCAAGCGACAACGTAAACATCGAGTCTCTGCTTTCTCAGGCAAAGGGCAACAACGCGGTATCGATATTCGACACCAACGACGTTATCACCGATTCGGTCATCAACGACATTTCGGCTATCAAGGGCGTCGCTCGCGCAATGGCAAAATAAATTAAAGCGTTTTAAAAGACCTTAAGGCAATGCTCTGTGAGCTTTTCCTTGAGGTCTTCCTTTTATACTTTATACTCATTCTTGACAATTGGTGTACGATGTGATAAAATAAATAAAATTAAATAAGGAGAAATGTAACAATGAACGCAAAAAAGATCATTTCCATGTTGCTTTGCCTGGTTATGCTTTCTGCTTCCGCTATGTTGGTTGCCTGCAACGGCGACGGCGATACCTCGAGCGACAACTCGGGTGCAGGCGTTGTCGGCGGCGACAGCATTGAGGATTACGGCGTTACCATGCCGGAATTCAAGTGGGAAGGCGATGACTACAAGGAATTCAACGTACTCATCTACTCCAACGAAAGAGAAACCACCTATTTCTGCGAAGACGTACAGCCCGATCTTTACTCCACCACCGACGCTACTCTTAACGAGGCAGTAAAGAAGAGAAACGACGAGATCCTCTCGAAGTACGGCGTTACCATCAAGGGCCACCCTGTATTGGATGTCGCCGAAGAACTCAAGCTCGACATTTCCTCTGGTCTTAACAACTACGACGCGGCACTTCCCTTTATGCCCGCTGCAGCATCGCTTGCACAGGAGGGCTATCTCTGGGACCTCAACGAATTCGACGATTACCTCCACTTCGATCAGCCTTGGTGGGATCAGTCGGCTAACAAGTCGCTCTCTATCGGCAATAAGCTTTACTTCACCACCGGTGATATCAGCATTATGCCCAAGATCGTTTCGACCGCTATCACCTTCAACAAGGAAATCCTTGCGAAGACCTTCCCCGACCACAACCTTTACGATATGGTTAAAAATAAGGAATGGACCTTCGATAAGATGATCGAAATGAGCCGCACCGTTACCGCTGACACCGACGGTATCGCAGGATTCTCCTACAAGGACTCCTGGGGCGCATCCTCGTCCTACGGCGACGTTTCCGCTTTCTTCATCGCAAGCGGCAAGAACTACATCTCCAAGGATGACGACGATCTTCCCGTTATCTCCTTCAACGACACCGCCTCCACCACCCTTCTCCAGAAGATCCTTCAGAATCTTCAGCTTAAGGACGAGTGGGTATTCCACTGCAACGAGGTTAACGACGGCAGCAATGTTTGGGTTGTTTCGCTCGACATCTTCGGCCAGAACCGCGCATTGTTCAGAACCAGCGCGTTCTCGGCTATCAAGAAGCTCCGCGCATACGACGACGCTCAGGAATTCGGTATCGTTCCCTTCCCCCTCATGACCGAGGATCAGGACAACTACTACACCTTCTGCTCGGCAAGATATGCATACTGCGCAGTTATCCCCACCTCTCTCGAGGAAGAGGATGCAGAATTCTCTGCATACATGCTCGAGGTTATGGCATTCGGCGGTATGAAGCACATCACCCCCGCATACTATGACACCACCCTTAAGTACCGCGACCTTCGCGACGATGAATCGGCAGAAATGCTCGACCTCGTATTCTCCAACGTTGTTTACGACCTTGGTATCATCTACGACTTCGGCGGCATCGGCGGCATGATCGAAGAACTCATGAAGCAGAGCTCTACCAACATCGTATCCTCGTTCGAGGCTAAGGAGCAGCTCATTCAGACCGCTATCGATAACTGCATCGAAAGCTACGAAATCGGCTGATAAAAAAGCAAACGAATAACTTAAAAAGGACTTCCGCACGGAAGTCCTTTTTGTTGTCTTAACGTATTGCTTATCTGCTCTTTTTCCAGGTCGAGGGAGAAAGGGCGATGATGAGCGGGAATATTTCAAGTCTGCCCAAAAGCATCGCAAATGAGAAAACTATCTTTGAAAAACCGGTGTATTCCGCAAAGCTTCCCGTAGGGCCGACCGCGCCAAAACCGGGGCCGATATTGTTGAAGGTTGCGAGCACTGCGGAAAAATTACTTTCAAACCCGAAAGGCTCAAAGGATATCGCAAGAAACACCGCAATAACACAAAATACGTAAACCGCAAAATATATTGCAACACTGTGAAGCGTTTGCTTGTCAACCGCCTTACCCTCGAACTTGACAGAGGTAACCGCGCGCGGATGAAGCATGCGCTTTATTTCGGTCAAAATAAGCTTAAAAAGTATTACAACGCGTGATATTTTCAACCCACCCGCTGTCGATCCGGCGCAGCTTCCGAAGCACATAAGCAACATCAGAACTCCTTTTGACAGCGAAGGCCATAAATCAAAATCGGTAGTGGAAAAACCGGTGGTCGTCATTATCGACGAGGTTTGGAAAAACGCATCCTTCAACGCGGTGCCGAAATTGCCGTAAAGATGCATAATATTCAGCGTTATAACCACAACTCCTGCTGCAGCAATACCCAGATAAGTCCAAAGCTCGGTGCTTTTCAGAACGGTCTTCAGTCTTCCTATAATAAGCAGAAAATAAAGGTTGAAATTAACGCCGAAAAGCAACATGAAAACACCGATAACGATTTGTGAATATGTACTGTATCCACCGATGCTTGTTGATTTCATGCCAAAGCCGCCCGTGCCGGCAGAGCCGAAGGTGTGCAGAACGCTTTCGAAAAGGTCCATATCGCCCGCCCACAGCAGAAGTATCTGGACAAGCGTCATAACGATATAAATAAGATAAAGTATCTTCGCCGTATCGCGTCCGCGGGGAAGGAGCTTACCGACAACGGGGCCCGGCATCTCGGCACGCATAATATGTATCGAGCGGTCGGTCATATTGGAAACGATAGCCATAACGAAGACGAGCACGCCCATACCGCCCACCCAGTGGGTGAAGCTTCGCCAGAAGAGCATACTCTTGCTCATCGCCTCAACGTCTGTAAGGATGCTCGCGCCCGTGGTGGTAAAGCCGCTCACGGTTTCAAAAAATGCATCGACGTAGGACGGGATATCGCCGCTTAACACAAAAGGAAGCGCGCCGACGGCAGACATACATATCCACGCAAGGCTGACTACCGCAAAGCCTTCCTTGGCGTATATGACCCTGTTTTTAGTTTTACAAAGCAGGGCGATCGCGCTTCCCGCCGCAAACGACGCGAGCGAGGTTATCAAAAACGCCCGAAGCTGTACGTATTCGGAGTAAATTATCGCGACTAACGCAGGCAGAAGCAGTAAAAACGCCGCAACCTGCCCTATACGGCCGAATATGTAAAATACCATTTTACGGTTCATAATATCCGCCTCTATTGAAGAATATCGTCAAGGTCGACAAGCTGCTGACCCGCAACTATCACGACAACGCGGTCGCCGGTGTGGATCTCGTCAAGACCGCCGGGGATCATCGACTTTCTGCCTCTGATTATGCCCGCGATAAGAATATTGGGCTTGAGCGAAAGGTCCTTCAAGGGAGTCCTTAAGCCTCTGAAGTCCTTGCTGACGTTAAACTCAAGCGCTTCTACGTTGCCGTCCATAAGGCGGTAAAGCGTTTCGATCGAATTGGTGCCCTGCGAGTTGCGTATCGCTCTCGCATAACCCGCAAGCACGTCGGAGACCGTCTTTGGCGGCGAAAGCACGCAATCGAGTCCGAGGTTCGCAGCCATCGAGGCAAGCTCGCGTCGGTTGACCTTGGTTATGACCTTGGGCACGTTCTTGCTCATCGCAAATATCGAAATAAGAATGTTCAGCTCGTCCATGCCGGTCAGCGAAACGAATGCGTCGACCGAATCGAGCCCCTCCTCAAGGAGCAGCTCCTGCTCGGCACCGTCACCGCAGATGACGACCGCCTCGGGAAGCTCCTCGGCAAAGGATTTGCAGACCTCGCGGTCGCTGTCGACAACAACGACGCGGTTGCCGCTGTGTATCAGACGCTTTGCAAGGTAATAAGCGATTCGGCTCGCGCCGAGGATCATAACGCTCTTTGCAGAGCTCTGCATAAGGTTCCACATACGGAAAAGCTTAAGGCTTTCGGACGTCGAGGAGGTTATGCCCACCTTATCGCCGCTCTTAAGCACAAAATTACCGTCGGGAATATATACGTCCTCGCCGCGCTGTACGGCGCAGACAAGGAATTTCGCGTTGTATTTTTTACGTATCTCGATGAGGTTCATACCGTCGAGAACCGAATTCTGTCGGAGCTTGAGCTCGATCATTTCGAGGTTGCCGCCCGAAAAGTTTTCGATATTGGCAACAGCGGGAAGCTTCAGAATATTGTAAATTTCCTTTGCCGCCATCCATTCGGGGTTGACCGAAACGGTAAGACCCAACTGCTTACTGAGAAAGTCGAGGCTTTGGTCATTGTATTCGGGCTTGCGGATTCGGGCAATGGTGTGCTGTGCGCCCATGCGCTCGGCAACGAAGCAGGCGAGCATATTAAGCTCGTCGGAATTCGTAACGGCGACAAACAGATCGCACTTGGAAACGCCCGCTTCCTCGAGCGTTTCGGTGTCGGCACCGTTGCCGCATACGCACATAACGTCGTAAATATTGCCGATCTCCTCGATAACCGCGGGATTATCGTCAACGGCAACGACGTCGCTTCCCTCTCCAACAAGGCTGGCGAGGATGGAAGTGCCTATTTTTCCGCATCCTACAATGATTATTTTCATTCAGTACCTCCGTCAAACGGAACAGGATTAAGCATTTTAACACAAGCGCTCAAGCTTTTCAATATTTCTTCGAAATCTTGACAGGGTACAGTATAACACAATTATCAAAGAAAATCAACTCTTGACATATTCTTAATAATGTATATAATGTATTTGTAATATGTCTTCGGGGCAGGGTGCGATTCCCGACTGGCGGTAAAGTCCGCGAGTTTGCTTTGCAAACACGATTCGGTGCGATTCCGAAACCAACGGTCACAGTCCGGATGGAAGAAGATGCATTGCGGCGTTTTTGCGTCGTTTTGCGCCGATTTATGCCTCCGAAGCTACTTCGGAGGTTATTTTTTATGAAAAGCAGAAGAACCGATATAAAAAGACTGACGATGGCGGCAATGCTCTGCGCGCTTGCATACCTCGTCATGGTGCTCATAAAGATCCCCGTCGTGCTGTTTTTGAGCTACGAGCCCAAGGACGTGATAATCGCGCTCGGCGGCTTTATCTGGGGTCCGTCGATGGCATTATGGGTTTCGGTGGCAGTCTCCTTCGTCGAAATGGTGACCGTTTCGAGCACGGGCTATATCGGGTTGATAATGAATATCCTTTCCACCTGCTCGTTCGCCTGCACCGCGGCGCTTATCTACAAGAAAAAGCGCACCCTTTCGGGCGCACTGATCGGACTTTTTGTCGGCAGCATTCTGATGACGGCGCTGATGCTCGGATGGAACTATCTCATCACGCCGATGTATATGAATATCCCGCGCGAGGCGGTTGCGGCGCTGCTGCTTCCCGCGTTTCTTCCCTTTAACCTCATAAAGGCGATGCTCAACTCGGTGTTCACCTTCCTGCTTTACGGACCTGTGATAAACGCACTGCGCAACACGGGATTTATCGACAAGAGCAAGGAGCAAAGCTCGGCATCGCGCAAGCCCAAGTATCTGCTCATCGCTGCTTGTGCACTCGTCACCGTCGCCTGCGTCCTCGGCATACTTTTATTGAACGGAACGATATAACAGATATAACAAAAGAGAGAGGTTATGCGAGACTTCCCATAAGGATAATAAAACACCGACGGATTTTAATAATCTGTCGGTGTTTTCTATTCGATAAATTTAAATTTTTCAGACTGTTTTAGAAGAACCAGCATCGCATTTGTAAGTACAAATGCTTTATTGTGCTATGCCCAAACCCATTTTATAATAACACAACAGTAAATATTATTCAAGTTTTATTCCAACTTCGTTGGAGTGATATTATTGCCTTTTCGGCAATAGTGTTATTGAAGCCTATCGGCTTCAGTGTTATTTTATTCGCCTTAAACTGCCGAAGGCAATATAACTATGCGAAGCATAATATAACTGCGGAGCAATATCACTCGCTGAATGTAATTCGGCGAATAAAACTGCGAGACTTCCTTATGGGAAGTCTCGCTTCGCCTCTCTCTTACTTTTTAATGACCCAAAAGCGTGTACGTGCCGAAATAGTGACGGCTTATAAGGATATAATCGTAAATATCCGGCTCTCCGTCGCAATTCACGTCTGCGCGGACGAGCTGCTTTTCATCAAGCTCGATCGTACCGAAGTAATGGCGTCTCGAAAGGATATAATCGTACTGATCGATGCTTCCGTCGTCGTTTATATCGCCGAGCCAGAGGCGCTCGAACACGTCGGCAACCGCCTCTCCGTACATTTTATAGCCGGTATCGCTCGGATGAACGCCGTCGGGAAAATACTTCGTGTAGTCGTCTGTCGCAAGAAACATCGCGTTTAAATCGGCAGATACAACGTTCTTTTCAAGCGCGACCTCTCTGCAAGCCTCGGCATAAAGCGCAACTATACCGTTCGGGCCGCCGTAGGGCTCAAAGGGCTCGGCTTCGTGACGGGTAAGGTATTGCTCGTCCACAACGGGAGTCGGGATATTTACAAGAACCCTTGCGCCGACCTTTTTGCATTCGTCTATAAAATACCCCATGTTCGCCTTGTAATCCTCGATCGAAACGTAGCGGTCCATGTCGATGGCGCAGTCGTTGATACCAAGGCTTATGATGACTATATCGGGGGATTTGTCGAGAGCGTCCCTTTTAAAGCGCGACCTTGCGCTGTTCGTGGTATCGCCGCCGACACCTGCGTTGATAACGTCGATACCGTGTGCCGATTCGACGTATTTCTGCCATTTGTCAGCCGCGGTTATACTGTCCCCGAAGGCGATGACGGTCATACCCTCGGCAGATGCGATAAACGGAAAAGAGGAAAGCAAAAGCAAAGCGGAAAGAAACAGTAAAACGACTTTTTTCATAAGCGAACCCTCCTTTTTTCTCCATTATAGTTAATTTTCATTTTATTATCAACCGTTTTTCGAAAAACTATTGAAAAAAGCAAAGTAAAATGTTATTCTAAAGTCAGAAATATATTGCACGAAAGGAATCACCTCATGCTTAAAAAGATTACTGGTACCTGGTTTGAATTTCAGCACCACAACATCCCCGAAGGAAAATACTGGAATCCCGTTTGCCGTTGGTTCAGCGACGAGCAGTGGGAGGCGAAGGTTGATGAAATCGCCGAACTCGGTATGAAATACATCGTACTTCTCACCACCGCGCAGGTTTACGACAACGAAGCATTCGCTTACTTCAACACCGACATTTATCCCTTCTACGATATGGGTGCAAAGGACCCGATGGGTGCGCTTCTCCGCGCTGCAGAAAGAAACGGCATCAAGGTATTCGTTTCCTGCGGCTACTACGGCGTTTGGAATCAGACCGTCAACAATATGATAAGCCCCGAGGTCACCGCTCGCGCGTTCAAGGCTATGGAGCAGCTTTACGCTCAGTACGGCAAGTACAAGTCCTTCTACGGCTGGTATCTCCCCGACGAAACCGGCATTTATCCCTACTATGACGACAGCTTCATCAAATACGTAAACACCTACTCGGCATTCGCGAGAACCATCGATCCCAAGCTCAAGATGCTCATCGCGCCCTACGGCACCAACCACCTCATCGCGGACGACAAGTACGTCGCTCAGCTTGAAAGCCTCGATTGCGACATCATCGCATATCAGGACGAGATCGGCGTTCGCAAGTCTAAGCCCGAGGCAACCTACAAGTACTACGAGGCACTCCGCAAGGCTCACGACAAGGCAGGCAGAGGCGCACTCTGGGCTGATATGGAGGTCTTCGAATTCGAGGGCGACGTTTACAGAAGCGCGCTTTACGCGGCAGATATGGAAAGAATCGACCGTCAGATCAAGAGCATCTCGCCCTACGTTGACGAAATTCTCATCTATCAGTATCAGGGTATGTTCAACAAGCCCGGCACCACCGCATACATGGGACATCCCGACTCGGTCAAGCTTTATCAGGATTACGTTGCTTGGCTCGAAAAGAATAACCTTAAGTAATGATAAGACTTACGACAGAGCGTTCTCCGCGTGAGGACGCTCTTCCTCTTGAAGCGCATCTTGCAGATCTTCTGTCGCTTCCCGTAGGAAGCTTCGATTACGAAATACGCAAAAGATCGCTCGACGCCCGCAGAGGTATGGCAAAATTCGTCTACACCGTCGATATCTTCGTCAGCGGAGACGAAAACAAAATCGCAAAGCGCTGTGAGGGACGGGTTCAGCCCCCCGAGGAGGAATATTCCTTCCCCGCGCTTGACAGCCCGAAGGGGGGACGTCCCGTTATAGCGGGATTCGGACCCGCGGGTATTTTTGCCGCGCTCTGCCTTGCGCGGTCGGGTCTTCGCCCCATCGTCATCGAGCGAGGCAAGATCGGCAGTGAGCGCGTAAAGGACGTCGACGCCTTCTTTAACGGCGGCGAGCTCGACCCCGACTCCAACATTCAGTACGGAGAGGGCGGCGCGGGCGCGTTTTCCGACGGCAAGCTGAACACGCTGATCAAGGACAAGATATTCCGCGGCCGCTACGTTTTGAACGAGCTCGTGCGGGCAGGCGCACCCGAGGAAACGCTATACAACGCGAAGCCTCACATCGGCACCGACCTTTTGAGGACGGTCGTCGAAAACCTCCGCAACGAAATAATTGCTCTCGGCGGTGAAATACGCTTCCAAACACAGCTTGTCGACGTTCTTCTCGAGGACGGCAGGCTTAAAGGCGTCGTCACCTCGAACGGGGTCATAGAAGCCGATACCCTCTTCCTTGCGACGGGACAGTCGGCACGCGGAATTGCCGAAATGCTTTACGGTCACGGTGCCGAGCTCGAGCGGAAGCCCTTTTCGGTCGGATTCCGAATCGAGCACAAGCAAAGCGATATCGACCTCGCGCAGTACGGAAACACCAAGGATCTGCGTTTTCTCCCCCCTGCCGAATACAAGCTGTTTATGCATTGCAAAAGCGGCAGAACCGTTTACAGCTTTTGTATGTGTCCCGGCGGTCACGTCGTTGCGGCGGCAAGCGAAAACGAGCGGCTGGTGACGAACGGGATGAGCTACCACGCGCGCGACGGCAGGAACGCAAACAGCGCGATACTTTGCGAAATACTGCCCGAGGATCTCGGCGAGGGCTTGTTTGCAGGCTACGACTACCGCGAGGAGCTCGAGCGCAGGGCGTTTGAAATGGGCGGTAACGACTTCACCGCACCCGCAATGACGGTCGGCGAATATCTGTACGGCGAAAAGAAAAGAAGCGATATCGAGCCGACCTATCCGCGCGGCGTGAAGTATTGCGATATTTCCAAGCTGTTTTCCGAAGAGATAAACGCATCCTTCCGCGAGGCGCTCGTCGCGTTCGGCAGGAAGATAAACGGCTTCGACGCCTCGGGCGCGATCATCACGGCGGTCGAAAGCAGAACCAGCTCTCCGATCCGCATCAAGCGCTTTGACGACAGACAAAGCAACCTCAAGGGCATTTATCCCTTGGGAGAGGGCGCGGGCTACGCGGGCGGCATAATCTCAGCAGCCATCGACGGCGTTCGCTCTGCAGAAAGCTACGTTCTGTCCTTGAAATAAATTCATAAAACAAAAAGCCTCGAAAAGGGCGATGCACCATAGTGATAAATCGCCTTAAAATCGAGGCTTTTTTACGTATGCTTTTTAATGAGCGTATATCCCCTCAAAGTCGATCACGATGCCGGTAAGACAGGTATCCTCGTACCTGCTCCCCTCGTACACCTCGGTGATCTCGAACCTGAAACTTGCGTAAGATCCGTTGCCGACGCGCATCTGAAGAGCCGACACGTCGATATACTGCGGCTTCATCGTATCCTCAAGCGTTATCAGGCCCATATATTCGTCCTCATAATAAAGCTTGAGGCTCTTGACTCTGCCGTTTTCCTGCCACTTTGCTTCGTTCTTTGCGTTGCCGTTTACTATGCAGATGCTGTAAAAGGTAAGCTCTGCGTCGCCGCTGCCGAGATACATTTGCTTAATATCGATCGTCTCGCCGATGCCGACGCCGTCGACACCCTCAGCCCAGATATTTTCACGGTCCTCTATTGCAAGATGAGACGCGGAATAGCTCGTGCTGCCCTGATCTTCCAAAACCGAGGATGCCCTGACGTCGCAAACGTATTCTATACATCCGCACCACGACGAGCAGCCGAGCGTCAGCCTTTCGTCGTAGCCGAACATCATTCCGTCCTCCGCATCGTGAGCACCCGGATCATCATCGTTGTAGTCCTTGAAGCTTCCTATTACGGGCTGGGCAAAGCGATAATCCCAGTCTTCGGGAAATGCGTAGGAGGGCAATACCGCGTCCGACACCTCTCCCGCTGACGAATCTGCTGACGAGTCGGTTGACGAATCCGATTCCTCTCCCGTTGACGAGTCTCCCTCATCTTGCGAAAGATCGTCGGACAAATCGACAGACGAGTCCTCGTCGTTACTTGTATAAGAGTCCTCGTCGTTGCTTATATCCCTATCCGCGACGCTGCTTATATCAGAGCCTTCGGATGTTTCGGACGCAGACTCCGAGCCGTCGAACGTGCAGGCGCACAGCAAAAGTGCAAAAAGCAAAAGCGAAATAACGAGTTTTTTCATCCTATCACACTCCTTCGATGATATAGACGCGCGCAAGATGTGTTTTGTCACATTTTTTGCCACATTTTTTCAAAAAAGAGCAAGCCTCGAAAAGGGCGATACACCATAGTGATAAATCGCCCATAATCGAGGCTTTTTTCGTATTTATTGCTCCTTGTATATTCCGACAACGTCGTCCTTGCCGACGATATAATGCTCGATAAGCGTTATTTCGTTCGCCGAAAGGTGGGTGGCAATACGCTTTGTCGAAATAAGATCGTCGTTTGACGGCACCAGCGAACCGCTCGGATGGTTATGCGCGATGACGACCGAGTTGCCTCCTACGCGGATAACGCCCTCGGTTATGGTGCGAAGCGAAAAGCGCGCACTGCTCACGTCGCCGCGGAATACCGCCTGCTTGCCGAGATATCTGCCGTCACTCGCAAAATAGAGCGCGTACACCACCTCGACCTCCTTACCCTTGTAGAGATCGAGCAGGAAATCCTTTATCCTGTCGCCGTCGAGCAGGGTGCTGTCGCCCTCTATCACCCTTGTCCTCGCAGTGGTTTCGCGAAGAAGCATCATAAGCATCTCCACCCCGCGCGGAAAGCCGGTGATCTTGACGACCTCTTCAATTTCGGCATTGATGACGTTTTCAAGACTGCCGAACCGTTCAATAAGCGCATCGGCACGAGAGCGAACGTCCTTACGCGGGATCGCGTAGAAGAGAAGCATCTCCAGAAGCTCCTCATCCGTCATTCCCGCACAGCCCTCCGACAGCAGACGCTTCTTACAGCGCGCCCGATGCCCGCCGCGCGATTCCTTCAACTGCTTTTCGGAATCCATTATTTTGCTTCGGAAACGATCTTCATGGTGTCGGATGCGATAACAAGCTCCTCGTTGGTGGGAATTACGAACACCTTGACCTTCGAATCAGCCGCGGTGATATCAACGGTGCCGCGGGTAGCGTTCTTTTCGGGATCGATCTTGATTCCGTAGTAATCCATATTTTCGAGCGCGAGTGCACGGAGGCGCGCGTCGTTTTCGCCGACACCTGCGGTGAATACAATGCAGTCGAGACCGTTCATAGCCGCGGTGTAGGAGCCGATATATTTCTTTATCTGATAAGCGAGAATGTTGTATGCAAGCTCAGCGCGCTTGTTGCCCGAGTCGATAGCCGCGGTGATCTCGCGAAGGTCGCTCGAAACGCCGGAAACGCCCAAAAAGCCGCAGTTCTTGTTCATCCAGTTGCCCATTTCGGAAACGGGAATATTTTCCTTTTCCATTACGAAGGGAACGACTGCAGGGTCGATCGCGCCGCAACGCGAGCCCATGATAACGCCCTCAAGCGGGGTGAAGCCCATAGAGGTATCGATGCACTTGCCTGCGTCGACAGCGGTGATGGAGGAGCCGTTGCCGAGGTGGCAGGTGACGATCTTTGCGTTCGGGTTGCCGAGCATTTCGATAGCCTTGCCCGAAACGTAACGGTGAGAGGTACCGTGGAAGCCGTAACGGCGAATGTTATGCTTCTGCGCAACCTCATAGTTGATGGGATATGTGTATGCCTCTGCGGGCATGGTCTGGTGGAACGCGGTATCGATTACGAGCACCTGCGGAGTGGTGGGCATAACCTCGATGCAGCCGCGGATACCCAAAAGGTGGGGAACCGTGTGAAGCGGCGCAAGATCGCGGCACTTTTCAAGGTCTGCGATGACGTTGTCGTCAACGAGAACGCTTTTGATGAGCCAGGGACCGCCGTGGACGATACGGTGACCGACAGCCGAGATCTCGGACATATTCGAAATACAGCCGTGCTCCTTATCGGTGAGCGATTCAACCAAAGCGGCAACCGCCTGAGCGTGGGTGGGCATAGGAATATCCTTCTGGATCTTATCCTTGCCGGTAGAGGTGTGAGTAAGTCTGCCGTCGATGCCGATACGTTCGCAAAGACCCTTTGCGGCAACCTCCTGAGTGTCCATATCGAAAAGCTGATACTTCAAGGACGAGCTGCCTGCGTTTACAACAAGAATATACATTGTTTTCTCCTTACTTGACAATTCATATTTTTTTCATTATACTACCTTTATCAATGAATTGCAAGGGATTTTTCGCTTTATGGAAGGATTTCGCTTCGTTTCTGTCATATGTGAATACAATCCGTTCCATTTCGGACACAAATACCAGCTCGATCTGCTGAAGGATTCGTTCGACGGAGTTGTCTGCATTATGAGCGGCGATATCGTACAGCGCGGCACCCCTGCCGTTGCAGACAAGTATCTGCGCGCCGAGGCTGCGTTGAAAAGCGGTGCCGATCTTGTTCTCGAGCTTCCCATCCCTTGGTGCTGTGCCTCCGCACGCGATTTCGCGTTCGGCGGAGTGAGCATCGCTGATGCCATCGGCTCGGATGCTCTTGCCTTCGGTGCCGAGGACGACTTTTCGCTTCTTTCAAGAATCTTCGAGTACTCCAAAAGCGTCGAATTTTCGGATATTATAAAGAAAAGGGTCGCATCAGACCGCAATATCTCCTACCCTCGCGCGTTCACCGAAATAATAGCCGAAAGGCTCGGACAGACCGCCGCAGAGGCAGTCAAAAAGCCCAACAACATACTCACGCTCGAATATCTGAAGGCGCTCGACGGCAAAGACATACAGCCGTTTCCGATCGCCCGTCGGTCGGAGCTTATGTCCTCGTCGCGCATACGCTCGGAAGGGAATGCCGACGCGATGCTTTCGCTTCTTCCCAAGGACAGCGCAGCGGTGCTTCGTCGCGAAAGCGGCTCGCGCTTCCCGCGTGACGCATCAAGGCTCGACCCGTTTTTCATCGGAACACTCAGGCAGATGAATTCCAAGAGCGAATTGCCGCGCGGACTGTATTCTCTCCCCGACGATCTGGCGAGAAAGATACTTTCTGCATCGGTCAAGGTGCACAGCATAGGCGAGCTCGTCGGCATCTGTACCGATAAGGCATACACGGCGGCACGCGTACGGCGCGCGATAAACACGCTGGTCTTTGGCATAACCGAGGAATCGGTGCACTCCGCACCGCCGTATACCACCGTGCTCGCTCTCAACGAAAAGGGCAGAAGCATTTTGCGGTATGCAAAGAAACGGGAACGAATAGATATTGTTAACAAGCCTGTACGCGCAATGGAATGCCGCGACGAAACGAGGGACGCGTTCACGCTTT
This sequence comes from Clostridia bacterium, assembly GCA_017563195.1. Taxonomy (GTDB): domain Bacteria; phylum Bacillota; class Clostridia; order Oscillospirales; family CAG-382; genus Coliplasma. The sequence goes on from JAFXDO010000065.1 coordinate 19,726, forward strand.
CAAAGCGTATCGAGGACGTGATCGCGCTTACCGACCCGAATCCGTTACCTGCCGATACGGCAAAGAACCCATTGATCGGAGAATGACGATGAACAGACATCTTTTTATCCTGAACCCTGCGGCGGGCAAAAAGGATCGGACCGAAAAGCTCAGGGCGTTGATCGAAAAGCTGAGGATCAACGAGCCTTACGACATTTTCGTGACCGACTCGGTGGGCTCTGCCGAAATAACCACCGAGAATTACCTGAAGAATCATCTGCAGGAATGCGTCCGAGTATACTCCTGCGGCGGCGACGGCACCCTTTACGAGGTGGCAAACGGCGTTTACCGCTCTACTCACACAGACTGCGCCATCGCAATAGTTCCCGTCGGCTCGGGCAACGATTTTGTAAAAAGCCTCGATATTCCCGCCGAGAATTTCAAGAGCCTGCGCGCTCTGCTTAAGGGAACCACCGTTGAGGTCGACCTGCTTCTGGCACGGGACGAAGACGGGGTTGAGCGAGTCAGCCTCAACATCATTTCCGCCGGCTTTGACGCGGCGGTCGCAAACGGGCAGAAGCGCTTCAAAAAGCTCCCCTTGGTAAGCGGAAGCATGGCGTATAACATTTCGCTTGTAAAAAGCGTTTTCACCGACACGAAAAACTACTTCAATCTCTTGGTCGACGGCGAGCCGTTCGGCGACAGCGACGGACCCTATCTCTTCGCCATTGCCGCAAACGGAAGATATTACGGCGGCGGCTTCAAGGCTTCGCCCTATTCCGACATAAGCGACGGCAAGCTCGATTTTATCCGCATCAACACGGTGTCGAAGCTTAAGCTTCTGTCGCTCGTCGGCAAGTTCCGCGAGGGTCGCCATATCGACGAATACAAGGATATCACGTCGTATACGAGCTGTGAATCGATGCAGTTTGTCTCGGAAAGCCTTATCGATCTTAACCTCGACGGCGAAATCTTCCCGATGAAGAACCCGACCATTTCTGTTCTTCCCAAAGCAATTACGCTTTTGCTCCCGAGCATGACCGAAGAATAAAGCTTTAAGGACGGTATTACCGTCCTTTTTTTACTCCCCCTTCGCTTCATCATAATAATTTAATAAAATTTTAAAATGCTATTGCATTTTTGTATTTTATGTGCTAAAATAGTTAATAATTCTTTAACTTTACCGAATTTTCGACACGATTGCTTTTGAGCGAGGTTTCCCGAATGGACGAGCATAAGTTTGATGATACCGTCAGCGATTCGATCGAGGAAAGCATTCGCAAGGCGATGGAGCTCGTCTCCGAGGGAGATCGACCCCGCACAGTGACCCGCCCCGAAATCAAGACGGCGAAAATGCTGCTTGTTTTCTTCGGTCATCTCGTATCGCTTGCGCTGATATCGCTCGGCTTGTTCCTGCTTTGCGACGCGTTGGGCATAAAGTATGCGTACGCGATCGTTTTGTCGGTTGCTTTGATGTCGGCAGTCGTCGCGCTGAATCTGAAGCGGCTTGCGGTGGGCTCGATACTGCTTTACCAACGGTTTGCCCCCGAAAAGCTGCGTGCTTCCTGCCGATTCACTCCGAGCTGCTCGGAGTATACGCTCCTCGCCATTGAAAAATACGGCGTCATAAAGGGTGTCGGAAAAGGGATAAAGCGCATCCGCAGATGTCATCCGCCCAACGGCGGCGTCGATCTGCCTTGATTCGTTGTATATTGCACACGGTGTGTCGGTAGCGCGCCATGCATTAAATACAAAACAAAAAATATTATTTTGGAGGATTTATCATGGCTCAGTACAAAACAGTTGCAGGTCCTGTAGGCTTTACCGTAGGTAAGAACGATTCCGAGGCTGCTGCAGTTAAGCAGTATGCAGACATCATCAACAGAGAAGCTGTTGGCGGTTGGAAGTTTGTTTGTATCGAAGAAATCCCCGTAACCAAGAATAACGGCTGCTTGGCAGGTCTCATGGGTAACCCCACCTCTACCACCACCTTCAACATGCTCGTTTTTGTTCTCGAAGACTAACGTATAATTTTTCCCTTATATAAAAAAGACCGTGTACTACCGACACGGTCTTAGACCGAAGACAAATGGTCTGTTTACACCCTTGAAAGAAAAATGAACAAGAGTTCTTTCGTTTGCATTTGGAAGAACTCTTGTTTATTTATATGGAATTTGCAAATTTAATTGTATTTTCAAGGGTTTTAATAAAAAGCTCGACTACCTTACCTTTGTAAGCCTACGCTCGCTTTTTATTAAAAACAGCCTCATTTCTCTCGGTCTTTTTGTTATCTTCTCGTGTATTTGAATTGCGGCTTTTCGTTTGACGTGGCAAGCGCGATAATTTCGTCCATGCGGTTTTCGCTTTCGTCGGTAAACAGAAGCGTCAGCAGTCCGACGCCCGCCTTCTTAAGCTCGCTTTTTTTATCGAGCCTGTAGCCGGGAAGCGAGTTATACACCACGTTGGTGTGCGAATGCCCGCTTATAATAGGGAATGCCGCGCCGGTGCGGTCGACAAGCTCGCTTATGCATCTTTCCTTGTGCTTACAGCCGTTTATATTGGCAATTATGCAGGTTCGCGTATACATCAGCGGCGTTCTGCCGTATCCTATATATTCGAGGGCGCATTTGCTTCCGCGCGCGAGCCTTCCGTCGGTCTCGGGCGACAGCATCACCGATGACAGCGAGTAATTCTCGAGCAGGGCAAGCGTTTCGCGATTTACGACGTTAAAGGCGTAGTCGCCGTGCAGGTACATTCCGTCGCAAAGCGTGAGATGATTGAGTGACGACACGGTCGCCTGCTTCACGCCGAGCTTTTTTGCCTCATCTATAAGCGCCTTCACGCTTTCGAGCTCGTTAAGAAAGACCGAGCGCGGAATGATCGCCGAAAGCTTATCTACGTACGGAAGAAATCTCTTATCGGTAACGCTCGCAAGCGGAACGTCGATCCTCGCCGCCATATCCGCCTGCCTTTTCAGTAAGGCCTCCGACGGGAGACGACCCTCGAAGCGCAGAACAAGCCCCTTTTGCTTGGAGGGGTGAAGCGTGCGTGACTCGTCCCTTTCGGGGAAGACGGCGGGCGGCACGGCAGGCCTTTCGCGTGTAGGTCGCTTTTCCGCCTTTTTGACCGAGCCCGACACGCTTATACTGTTTTGCTTGTCGGCTTCACTTCGGATGCCGAACATATCGCGTCCGATCCTCGAGACGAAATATCCGTCGGTAAAGCCCGAGCGCGAGAATATTTTCGCGAGATACTTAAGCTCCTCGCCGCTTGCATTACGACCCTCGTCGAGCAGACGGCGATAGACCGAGGTGACTGCGCCGACGTAATCGGGCGCCTTCATTCTTCCCTCGATCTTAAGGCTTTTTACCCCCGCATCGGCAATCTCTCGCAAATGCGACGCAAGGCACATATCCTTTAATGACAAAGGAAAACGGTTTTCGCCCTTGTAGGGCAGACGGCAGGGCTGAGCGCATTCGCCGCGGTTGCCGCTTCGGTTGCCTATGACCGAGCTCATCAGACATCCGCCGCTTTCGCTGACGCATATCGCACCGTGCACGAATATCTCGGTCTCGAGTCCGGTATCGGCAAACGCCCTTATATCCTCAAGCGGCAATTCTCTTGCAAGCACGGCGCGGGTAAAGCCGAGCGACTTGAGGTAATCGGCATCGAGATGCGAATGTATCCTCATCTGGGTGCTGGCGTGAATCGCGATTTCGGGGAACTCGCGTCGGATAAGACTCACAAGCCCGAGGTCCTGCACGATGAGCGCATCGGGTCGGACGTCGCTTGCGAGGAAGGAAATATAATCGAGCACCGACCTGAATTCCCTGTCGTAAATAAGCGTATTCAGGGTTATATGCATACCGACGTTTGCGTTTCGGCAGAGTCTTCCCGCCTTTATCAACGCCTCGCGGTCAAAGTTATTTGCGTTTATTCGCGCGTTAAAGGCACTGCCGCCGAGATACACCTCATCGGCGCCCGCGTCTATCGCAGCCTTCAACGCCGCAGGACTGCCTGCAGGCGCAAGCAGTAACGGTGTTTGCTTCATCTTTCTCACCTCCGCAAGGTCAATTATAAACAATTATCGACGATATGTCAAACATGAATATCTGTTTTACGCATTTCTTTTACATATCAAGTCATAAATTGCTATTGAAAAGCGGCTTGAATTGTGTTAAAATTGATTGAATATACAGTTTTGGAGGCAAAGCATGATAGCCAATCCCAATTTTATCGAAAACGAAGGCGGCAGACAGAACGGCTACGACCTGTTTTCGAGGCTTTTGAAGGACAGGATCATACTCCTTTTCAACGAGATCAACGACGATCTTGCCTGCAGCATCGTAGGTCAGCTTCTTTTCCTTGAGGCGCAGGATCCCGAAAAGGATATCACCATATATATCAACTCCCCCGGCGGAAGCGTTTCCGCGGGCTTTGCAATATACGACACGATGAGAAGCATCAAGTGCGACGTTTCGACGGTTTGCGTCGGCTCGGCGTGCAGTATGGGCGCATTCCTTCTTGCCGCCGGCACGAAGGGCAAGCGTTACGCGCTTGAAAACAGCGAGGTTATGCTTCATCAGGTCATCGGCTCGGCAGGCGGTCAGGCGTCCGACGTCATCATCGCCGCTAATTTTGCAAAGCGCACCAAGGACAGGATCAACCGCATCCTCGCCGAAAACGTCGGCAAGGATATCGAAACCGTCGCTCGGGACACCGAGCGCGACAACTGGATGTTTGCCGAGGACGCGCTTGCTTACGGCGTTATCGACGAAATCGTCAAGCCCAAATAAATTATGTTCGGAATAACCGCGTTAAAGGTCCTCATGATGGTCGCCTACGGCGTACCCGGCTACCTGCTCGTAAAGCTGAAGGTGCTCGGCGAGGACTCGATAAAGGCATTCGCCAAATTCCTGCTCTACGTCTGTCAGCCCGCGCTTTCGCTCTACACCCTAAGCTCGGTCGACGCGACGCCGACGCTGATACGTGACCTTTGGATATTCTTCTTCGTCACGCTGGTCGGGCAGGTTGCAATAATATTCTTATACTTCTTCATTTTCCGTAAAAAAATGAAGCTCGACTTCGCGCACCGTGTCTGTGCGGTGGCGGGCGCCTGCGGAAACGTCGGCTTTTTCGGCGTGCCGCTGCTCGAAAACCTCATCCCCGGCGTACCCGAGGTGAGGGTCTACTCCGCCGCGTTCTCCATCGCGATGAACCTGCTCGGCTGGACGCTCGGTCTGCTTCTGATGACGGGGGACAGGAAGTACATAAAGCTCAAGGCTGTTTTCATCAATCCGTCGGTCATCGCGTTTGCGGTTTCCTTCACGCTGTTTGCGTTGAGGTTCAAATTCCCGCCTCAGCCCGCGGAATATATCGAAACGCTCGGCAGAATGTCGACTGTCGTCTGTATGACGATACTCGGTATGCGTCTTGCCACGAAAAAGCTCACGAGCATCTTCTCGAACTATCGCATCTACGTTGCGGCGGCATCGAAGCTTATACTTTCGCCCATCGTCATCGGCGCGATATTCAGTCTTTTGCCGTTGAATCAAGAGCTTAAGACCTCGGCGTTCATTCTCGCCTGCTGTCCCGCGGCGACGATGATTCAAGGGCTTGCCGAAACACACGGCGGCGACGGCCGCACGGCGGCGGACATCGTGCTTTCCACGAGTCTGATGTGCATATTCACCATTCCGCTGATGTGGACGCTTTACAATTTCTTGTTTTTGGCTTAATTAATATCACAAACCTGAAAAGGGGTAATTACAGATGAAAAAGACGGTTGCAATTCTCTTCGGCGGCGAATCCTCGGAGCACGAGGTAAGCTGTGTTTCGGCGGCTAACGTTGCCGAAAATCTCGATACAGAGCTTTACGATGCCATTCTTGTCGGCATAACCAAGGACGGCAAGTGGTGGATTTTCCGCGGAAGCACCGACGATCTTCGCAATCACGTCTGGCAGGATAAGCGCGCACTTCTCTCGCCTGCCGTCATCTCGCCCTGCAAGGCACATCACGGCTTGCTCGCATTGGACGGCGCGAGCGGAAGCTTCGAGATCATCCGTGTCGACGTGGTCTTCCCCGTGCTTCACGGCAAAAACGGCGAGGACGGCACGATGCAGGGTCTTTTGGAGCTTGCCGGACTTCCCTACGTCGGATGCGACACCTACTCCTCGGCTGTATCGATGGATAAGGCGGCTACCAAGACGGTCTGCGCCGATGCGGGGATCCCCGTCGTTCCCTTTACCGCCGCATACGACACCTGCGACGTCGAAGCGCTTATCGACAGCGTGGAAAAGAAATATAGCTACCCCATGTTCGTCAAGCCCGCAAACGCGGGCAGCTCGGTCGGCATAACCAAGGCGAAGAGCAACGAAGAGCTCAGAAACGGCATCGCGCTCGCATTCGAGCACGACAAGAAGCTTCTTATCGAGCCCAACACCGTCGGACGCGAGATCGAGGTTGCAGTTTGCGGTAACAGAAGGCCGTTCGCTTCGGTTTGCGGCGAAATAAGACCCAACTCCGACTTTTACGACTACGAGACCAAGTACGTCAACGATAAATCAGAATGCCTCGCACCCGCTCCGCTTGACGAAGGCGTGGCAGAGGAGATCCGCACGCTCGCCGTAAAGGTCTACACCGCGCTCGGCTGCAGCGGACTTTCGCGCGTCGACTTCTTCCTCACCGAAAACGGCGCGTTCCTCAACGAGATCAACACAATCCCCGGCTTCACCCCGATAAGCATGTACCCCAAGATGATGGCTTGCATCGGAATCGAATACAAGGACCTTATCACCAAGCTTTTACAGCTTGCCGAGGGAGTCGAATAATGAAAAAGCTTCCTATCGGAGTTTTTGACTCGGGCTTGGGCGGACTTACCGCCTTGTCCGAGCTTCACAAGCTTCTTCCCGACGAGGATATCATATATTTCGGCGATAACGCACGTATCCCTTACGGTACGAAATCGCCCGAAATTATAAAAAAATTCGCCCTGCAGGACACAAGATTCCTGCTTTCCGAGGGCGTAAAGGCAATACTTGTCGCCTGCGGCACGGTAAGCTCGAACTGTCTTGACGAGGTCAAGGCGCTTGCCGGCGTTCCCGTTGTCGGAGTTATCGACGGCGCGGCAAGGGTCGCGGCAGAGATCGCATCGAATAAACACGGAAGGGTCGCCGTGCTCGGCACGAGCGCGACGATCAAAAGCGGCGCGTTCGAGCAGGCACTCAGGGCGCAGGGTGTGCGGGAGATAATCAACCGCGCCTGCCCGATGTTCGTTCCGCTCGTCGAAAATTGGCATCCCGACGTCGACGACGCGGCGACCAACGCTATCGTCGCCGAATATTTGTCGTCGGTCGGCGAAAAATCGCCCGACGCGGTCATTCTCGGATGCACTCACTACCCTCTCCTTGCAAGCGTGATTGGCAGGCATCTCCCCGATTCCGAGCTTATCAGCTCGGGCGCCTGCGCGGCACACGAGCTTAAGAGGCTGCTTGAAGAACGCGGACTTCTTAACACCGAGGGCGGAAGCATAAGCTATTACACCAGCGGCGGTGAAAAAATGTTCAGCGAAAACGCATCGCGCTTTCTCGACGAGCTTTCGGTGGACAGCGTCACCCGCATCGATATAGAAAACTACTAAAAGGACGACCGAATGAAGATACCCATAGATATCCGCGTGAGGAGCGAAAGGATAAGCCCCGATCCTATGCGGAAAAACGAAGAGCATCCCGAAACCGACGATTTTCGCGTTTCGGGCACAATGAAAAAGACCAAGGGCGGATTTCACATCGAATACTCCGAGGAAAACGATACCGTCACCACGACGATAGACACGTTTGAGGACGATACCGTCTCGGTCAACCGAGTGGGTCCGATAAACTCGCATATGGTCTTTGCCGACGGAAAGGTACATACCTGCATTTGCAACACGGGATTTTTTCCTCTGCATATGAGAGTCCGCACGAAAAGCCTCGAAAATTCGCTTTCGATGGAGGGCGGACGGCTCGATATCGTGTACACCGTCGAAATAGTGGGAAATTTAGCCGAAAGGAACAGGCTCTCCTTTTCGGTGTCTCCCGACGTCAGCATCATAAAAAGCTAAAGGAAAGGCGACGCAAGAGTCTCTTGCACCGTACGTAAAGATGGGGATAAAGAATCCTGCCGAAGATCTGATAATCATGCCCAAAGAGGCTTTATCACATATAAAGGGCGCGTCCTTGGAGGAATTAAAGACGCTTATATATCTTTTTGCCGAGGGCGACTGCAATCTGAGCGACGCCGCGCGTGAGCTGGGCATGACCAAGGCTCAGATAGAAGCGGCTTGCGCCTTTTGGCGCGGCGCGGGTATTTTTACCGAAAGCACCGGCAAGAAAAAGGCGGTCGCGTCGGATACGAGCATTTACAGAAACTACGACGCCGCAACTCTCGCGGACGCCGTTGAGCACAACACCGACTTTTCGCTTGTCTGCAGGGTCGCGAGCGATAAGCTCGAAAAGCAGCTTACGAAAAACGACATCAGCTCGCTTTTTTACCTTTTCGACTTTGTGCGCATCCCTGCCCCGATAATCTGCGGTGTTATCGAATTTTGCTGTCAGAACGGCAAAAAGAGCCTGCAGTACGTCTTCAAAAAGGCAACCGCGCTTTACGAGGACGGAATCGACACCTACGAAAAATTCGAGGAATACCTCGCGCGCCGCGCGGCGGTCAACAGCAGCATCGGCAGGCTGAGAAAGCTTTGCGGCATGGGCGAGCGTGCACTGACGAGCAAGGAAACGAAGCTGTTCGATTGCTGGTTCGGCGAATGGGGTATGCCCTTTGAGACCGTCGAGCTTGCGTATGAAAAGACCATCGATTCGACGGGCAAGCTTTCGACCACCTATATGAACGGCATACTGCGCCGCTGGCACGAGGAGGGCTTCGTCACCGTTGAGGACGTAAAGAACGGCGACAAGGGCCCGAGCGCGGGAGCCAACACGAGCTTTGAGGGCGACGAATTCATCGAAGCGGCGCTTTCACGCGGATTTGACGATTAAACGGCGGAAAATGATATGACTATAAATGAAGCTATAAACATCAAAACCGAAAAAAGAATAAAGGCTATCGAGCTTGCCGAGGCAAGAAGAAACGAGCTTCACGCGAAGATATCCCGCATCGCACAGATCGACGCAGATCTGCAGGATATTCCTCTGCGCCTTATTTCGGGCGAGGATCCCGAATCGCTCAAGAGCATTTCGGAGTCACTCGCGAGCGAGCGCGCACGCATTCTTGAGGCGTCCGGCATCGAAAAGGACTATGACACGCCCAAATTCGAGTGCAACGATTGCAACGACGGCGGATATTGCGGAATCAAGCTTTGCCATTGCGTAAGAGAGATGCTTTCCGAGCAGAATTATCAGGAAAGCAAGCTTGCGGGCGGGCTTGTCGGCAAGACGTTTGAAAGCTTTTCGCTCTCCTATTACGCCGAGGGCAAGGACAGAGCACAGCTTGAGGGCATTCTGCGCGGCTGCAAAAAATACGCCGAGAACTTCCCCAACGATTCAATGGCGGGGCTTTTGTTCACCGGCGGCACCGGACTCGGAAAGACGCATCTTTCGGCGGCTATCGCAAACACGGTCGCGAGCAAGGGGATGAGTGTCATTTACGAGTCTGCTCAGCAGATATACGACACGCTTGATGCGGTAAGATTCAACAGAGCCGAGCTTGCCGAGCGGAAGAAGTATGAAAGCTGTAAGCTTTTGATAATCGACGATCTCGGCGCCGAATGCATCACGCAGTACAGCGTTTCTGCGATCACGAGCCTTATCGATCTCAGGATCGTCAACGGCAGAAAGACGATAATTTCGACAAACCTCGACCACAACGGCATCAAAAGGATCTACGGCGAGCGCCTTTATTCGAGATTGCTCGGCGAGTTCCGCGTTTTGAAATTCGTGGGAAAGGACGTAAGAATGCAGAAAATAAAGGGTGTTAACGATTGAAAACGGTAAATATATATACCGACGGTGCCTGCAAGGGTAATCCCGGCGCGGGCGGCTGGGCGGCAATTCTTGAATGCGACGGATACGAAAAGGAGCTTTGCGGCGGAGAAAAGAGCACCACGAACAACAGAATGGAGCTTACTGCCGCGATAGAGGGGCTGAAGGCATTGAACAAGGAGTGCAGAGTCATATTATACAGCGACTCGCAGTATCTTGTTAATGCCATCAATAAGGGCTGGCTGGCCTCCTGGAAGAAAAACGGCTGGAAAAAGGCGGATAAGTCCAAGGTTCTTAACGATGACCTTTGGAAAACGCTCGATTCGTTGCTTTCGAAATACGAGGTCGAATTCGTTTGGGTGCGCGGTCACGACGGACACGCGTATAACGAGCGCTGTGATGCACTCGCAAGCGGATATGCCGAAAGCCTTAATTGACCTTAAGAATAAAGCCGATGCTTTGAACGAAAATCAAGCCATCGGCTTTTTAATTTGTTAACACGCTGTTGACTTTTGAGTCGCGCTGTAATATAATGATTACATAATAAGAAAAGGAGAAATATTATGACCGAATTCATTATCGTTCTTATCGTTGTGGTAATAGCAATTATCGCCGCTAACATCAGAATAGTACCGCAGGCACACGAATTCGTAATCGAGTGGCTCGGTAAATACAAGGGAACCTGGTCTGCAGGCTTCCATATCAAGGTTCCTCTTTTCGAAAAGGTCGCAAAGAGGATATCGCTGAAGGAGCAGGTGCTCGACTCACCTCCTCAGCCGGTTATCACCAAGGATAACGTTACCATGCAGATCGACACCGTTATTTATTATGCGGTGTACGACGCAAAGCTTTACGCATACGGCGCAGAAAACCCCATCTCGGCACTCGCAAACCTCGCGGCTACGACGCTTCGTAACCTCGTTGGTGAGCTCGAGCTTGACGGTACCCTCACCTCGCGCGATACAATCAACGCAAAAATGACAGCCATCCTCGATGAGGCTACCGATAAGTGGGGTATCAAGGTTCACCGTGTTGAGCTTCGCAACATCATTCCTCCCGCGGAAATCCAGAACGCGATGGAAAAGCAGATGAAGGCAGAGCGTGACCGCCGTGAGACCCTGCTTCAGGCAGAGGGACACAAGGCTGCGGCTATTACCCGCGCAGAGGGCGAAAAGCAGGCTATGATCCTCGCCGCAGAGGGCGAACGCGACGCAAGGATCGCTCGTGCTGAGGGTGAAGCGCGCGCTATTTTCCTCGCAAAACAAGCAGAAGCAGACGGCTTGAAGGCGCTTCGTGAAGCAGGCGTTGATTCTGCGGTTCTCGAGCTTAAGAAGTACGAGGCACTCGTTGCTATGTCGAACGGCAAGGCATCGAAGATCATCATCCCCACCGACGCGGTAGATATGACCAAGAACAACGTTATGTTCTCGGAAACCTCGGGCATCGGCGACGTTACCGCCCCCGCTCCCGACGATCCCAAGCCCCCGAAGAAGCCCGACCCCTGCTGTGACGACGAACCGGTAAAGCCCAAAAAGAAAAAACCCACCCCCGATATATTTAATATCTGATAAGCTATAACAGCCACACCCCGAGGGGATTCCTCGGGGTGTTTTTTATTCAAGCCTGCTGATCACGGTCATAAGCATATCGCGGTTTTCGGGAGAAAGAGCGGCAAGCGGTGCGCGGAGGATGTTTTTGCAGAGCCCCATTTCGGCAAGCGCCGCCTTGATGGGAATGGGGTTGACCTCACAGCGAAGCGCGTCGCAAAGCGGGATGAGGTTGGTCTGAAGCTCGGCGGCGTGATCGTGGTCACCGTCGAAAAACGTCGCGCAAAGCCTTTTCACCTCAAACGGAATGATGTTCGACATCACCGATATAACCCCCTTGCCGCCGAGCGAAAGCACGGGAAGAATGCGGTCGTCGTTACCCGAATAAACCGGCAGCGCGTCTCCGCAAAGCGAAATGGTGCGCGCCGTGTCCGCGATGCTTTCACCCGCGTCCTTCAAGCCGCAGGCGAGCGGATTCTCGGCGATGCGGGCGGCAGTCTCGGGCTCGATCCGCATTCCCGTGCGCGCAGGAACGCTGTATGCGATAAAGGGAATGCCCGAGGCGGCGGCAACGTCGTTATAATAGCTCACCAAGCCCCTCTGCGTGCATTTGTTATAATAGGGCGTGACAACGAGAAGCGCGTCCGCACCGACCGACGCCGCATATTCCGACATTCTGCAGGCACGCCTTGTGTCGTTGCCGCCGGTACCCGCGATTACGGGCACGCGGTGACGCACCTGACGGACTGCAAAATCGATAAGCTCCTTCTTTTCGGCTTCGTCGAGGGTTGCCGACTCCCCCGTCGTGCCGCATATCACCAAGGCGTCGATGCCCTTTGAAAGCTGAAAGTCGATCATTTTCGCCAACGCGATATAGTCTATGCCGTTTTCAAGGAACGGTGTCGCAAGCGCGGTCGCCGCGCCGCGGAAAACAAGTGACTTTTTCATATGAGATTTTCCTTTTCTGTTGAATTTTGGCATTGAGTGTAGTATAATTCTGTTGTATTAAAAATCCTCTCGGAGATAGTATATTCACTTTCGAGATGCAACGACAAAAGGAATCGATATGGATCTTTTAAAGCGTTCAGCATATTATTACGACCTGCCGAGCGAGCTTATCGCGCAGACCCCCAGCGTCGTACGCGACCAATCGCGGCTTTTGTGCCTCGACAGGGTCAGCGGCAAGACCGAGCACAAGGTTTTTTGCGACGTTATCGACAGCTTACATGCGGGTGACTGCCTCGTCATAAACGACACAAGGGTTATCCCCGCGCGGCTTTTCGGACGCGCCGAGGGACGCGAGGGCGAGATCGAAACCGTCCTTCTTTCACGCGTTGACGGCGTCGAGGGCGAGGTGTGGAAATGCCTTACCCGTCCCGGCAAAAAGACGAGAGTCGGTCAAAAAATAGTCTATTCCGAAGAGCTTTCGGGCGTCGTCACCGACGTTCTGGAGGGCGGCATCCGTGTCATCGAATTCGAGTATGACGGCGTTTTCAACGAGATACTCGACCGTGTGGGTCTTATGCCCCTGCCCCCTTACATAACCGAAAAGCTTGCCGACAAAAACCGTTATCAGACGGTATACGCCAAGACCGACGGCTCTGCCGCGGCACCGACGGCGGGGCTCCACTTCACTCCCGAGCTTTTAAAAAAAGCCGAGGAAAAGGGGGTCGAGATCGTGCGCGTCCTGCTTCACGTCGGGCTCGGAACCTTCCGTCCCGTTAAGGAGGACGACCTTTCCAACCACGTGATGCATTCCGAATACATCAAGGTCACGCAGGAGGCGGCGGACAGGATCAACGCTACCCACGCACGTGGCGGACGGGTCATTGCCGTCGGCACGACGAGCGTACGCACGCTCGAATCGGCGACCGGCGACGACGGCATCGTGCGTCCTTACGAGGGCGAGACCTCGATATTCATCCACCCCGGCGTCAGATTCAAGTGCGTCGACGCGATGATAACCAACTTCCATCTGCCCGAAAGCACGCTTATTATGCTCGTGTGCGCCTTTGCGGGGTATGAAAACACCCTGAACGCGTACAAGGAAGCTGTCGAAAAGAAATACCGCTTCTTCTCCTTCGGAGACGCGATGTTTATTTCATAGCCCCAAAAATTCGTTCCTCATTTTCGGGGACCCCACACTCGCGCGGCGAGGTTTTGTGAGTTTCGTTCGCTCGCGCCAAGTTTGTGCGCGCCCGTTGGGCTTGTCCAAACTTGCGAAACTCTAAGGTGTAAAAATCCACGCGCATGTCGCGGATTTTTACAAAAATGTTTATTGTATTTGCCATCTTATAAACCATCAACTTCGATGACGCGATGCTAATACAATGATCCCCACAAAACACACGGTTTTGCGGGGACCCGAGCTCGCGCGGCGAAGATTTTTGCCAAATTATCGTCTTATTATCAATCAATGCAAGGGAGCCGACGCGGCTTCCTTGTTTATTTTCATATTCCCACTTGAATGTTTACGCCGAATGTGATAATATAAGTAAAGCTCACAAGGAAAGGAGCGAATCTATGCTTAAAATAAACAACCTCTGCTTTTCTGCCGGCGAAGGCACGGAAAGAAAGGATATTCTTAAAAACATCAGTCTGGACATAAAGGACGGCACGTTTCTGGTACTGACCGGACCCAACGGCGGCGGCAAGACCTCGCTTGCAAAGGCGATCTCGGGCATCGTTCAGCCCACGGGCGGCAGTATCGTATGGAACGGCACCGACGTCACCGATATGTCGATAACCGAGCGTGCGCACGCGGGAATCAGCTACGGCTTCCAGCAGCCTCCGAGATTCACGGGTATGACCGTCAGGGCGCTTCTTCAGATCGCCGCAGGCGGCAGGACCCTTTCGCGAATCGACTGCTGTAACTACCTGAACAAGGTCGGGCTTTGCGCCGCAGACTACGTTGACCGCGAGGTCGACACCTCGCTTTCGGGCGGTGAGGTCAAGCGAATCGAAATCGCGACCATCCTCGCACGCGGAAGCGGACTTATGATATTCGACGAGCCTGAGGCGGGCATCGACCTTTGGTCCTTCGCGAAGCTTACCGAAACCTTCCGCGACCTTCACAAGGAAAGCGACGCGACCATCATCATCATCTCGCATCAGGAGCGCATCATCTCTCTCGCAGATGAGATCTGCGTGCTCTCGAACGGCGAAATATCGCAATACGGCAGCCGCGATGAAATTTTCCCCAAGCTTATCGCAGGCGAAATGAGCTACGGCTGTCAATATATGAGAAAGGGCGACTGATATGGAAAAACTCGATCTTAACCTGCTTAAGGAAATCGCCCTTATGGACTCTATCCCCACGGGTGCCTACAATATCCGCAAGAACGGCGGCTCGGCGGGACGCTTCTCTACCGAAAGCATCCGCATCGAATCGAAAACCGACAAGCCGGGCATCGACATAAACATCAAAAGCGGCACCAAGGGCGAAACCGTGCACATCCCCGTTATCATCACCGATACGGGCTATTCCGAAACGGTTTATAACGACTTCTTCATCGGCGACGATTGCGACGTGACCATTCTGGCGGGCTGCGGTATTCACAACTGCGGCGACGAGGCGTCGCGCCACGACGGCGTCCACACCTTCTACATCGGCAAAAATTCGATCGTGCGTTATACCGAGCGTCACTACGGCGAGGGCGAGGGCAACGGCGAGCGTATTATGAACCCCGAAACCGTCGTTTACGTCGGCGAGGGCTCGACGATACAGATGGACACGACCCAGATCCGCGGCGTCGACTCCACCGCGCGCAAAACAAAGATCGTCGTAGGCAAGGACGGCTTTGCGATCATAAACGAAAAGCTCCTCACCCACGGCAACCAATACGCAGAATCGGATATGGATCTTATTCTCGACGGCGAAAACGCAAACGGCAGAATCATTTCGCGCTCGGTCGGTCAGGACGACTCCAAGCAGCTCTTCCGCCCCTGCGTGACAGGCAAATCGAAATGCTTCGGTCACATCCGTTGCGATTCCATCCTTATGGACAAGGCGACCATCAGCTCTGTTCCCGCAGTTGCGGCTGAGCACCCCGAGGCAAACCTTATCCACGAGGCGGCTATCGGCAGGATCGCGGGTGACCAGCTCATCAAGCTTATGACCCTCGGCCTTACCGAGGAAGAAGCAGAGGAAAAGATCCTCGCAGGCTTCTTAGGCGAATAACCTTTAATCGACATAACAAAACCCTCCAACGTTGGAGGGTTTTTATATTCGTCGGTTATTCCGCCAAGCCGAGCGCCTGCTCCATCGCGGCGGTTTTTTCGTTTGCCTCAACCAGCTTTTTCGTATGATCGACAGCGAATCGTTTCATCGCAGGCTTGGCTTTGCTCGCCTTCAAAAGCTCGATCACGTCCACGCAAGTGAAGCAGTTGCTTTCGCACATCCAGTACAGCACACAGTCAAGCGCCATTCCGCCGTCCTCGGTTTTCGACAGCTCATACATCTGGTAGAACGCCAAGGGCAGATGCGGCATAGTCATACGAAGGCTTCTGCCGTGCTTTCCGCGTATGCGCATGACCATACGAAAGGCTTCGTCGTCAACAGTGCTCGAGTCTGTAAATATCGCAAGCGCCCATCCCGCTAATTCCAAGCCAAGCTCCCTGCGCTCTGCAGTCAAAAGCAGCTTAAGAGTTTCGGCACTCAAACAACCCGTGTAAGGACAATCGCCGTCGCAAGCATCGATATCGGGATACTGCTCCATCACGTCGTTGATGAAATCAACGTATTTTTCATCCTGCTGAACCCTTGTGATCGCGTCCTTTAAAAAAACATTGATATCCATATTGAAACTCTCCTGTTTATGTATTTTTGTGCTGATTTTCTGCCTAATCCGGTTTTACAACCGGCTTTGTAGCGTTCGGTTACTCAGCGTCGTTTATGAGAACTAACGAATTCTTATTCCCTTCACTATATAAATGTCGTTAACAGCAAAAACGTCTATAAAAAACTTTTGTTTTTTTTGAAATTTTTTTGATTTTTGATGTTTTTCGTCAAAATCCGCGGTTATGCGCACGCGAAATGAGTATCTTGATACCGTGAGACGATAACAAAAAGCCGCAAGAGCTTCTTTGCGCCACCGGGTCACATACAATACGTCAGCGCCTCGGTGTTGTCGTCGGAATACTCAAGCTCCTCCGAAATAATACTCGCAAGCTCGGCGATCTCCTCAAGTGTACTTGCGCCCCGCGCGCAGATGAGCGACGCCAAAAGCCGTTCGCAAAACAGACAAAACGACAGTCGCGAGCGGAGGTCCTCGTCATCATACGCTTCGGTGCATTGACGGTAGATAAAATACGCCAACGCGCGCTCAAGATAGACGTCTGCACCCGCAGGTCGCTTTTTCGAGGAGTATTGGGCAAACAAAGCCCTGTGCGACGCTTCGAGATACTCCAGCGAGTCGAGCATATCGATCCAATCGGAGTCTTCACCCGCATCGATACCATACTTGCGGTATATGCGCTTCAGCCGCGCCTCATAATCGCAGGTCTTGTCACTTAATATGTCGAACGTCGCCTCACGCTCTGCGATTCCGTCGATGCAGGCGTCATCATCAACGTCGTCCGTCTCACCGACGACCTCCATATCGCTGTAATTCGGCGAGGATAGTATAAGTCTCGCCGCCTCACGGCAAGCCATACCAAGCCCGACCTCGGCGACGCGAGTATGGTTGTAAAATCGCGGATGCTCGCGGCAGATGTTGCAAAGGTTCTCTTCCCCTGCGTTGAGTATTATCCTGCACAAGCCGCGCTCGTCAAGATGAGGGCATCTTTCGCCCTCGCAAAGCACGAAGTGCGGAGTCCCCGACGTTGAGATGCTGTCCATTATGCTCGAGGCATAGCGTTTTGTACCTTGCAAGCGTGGCGCTGTCGATGTCAATTTCCCAGCCGATACAGCAGCTGTGCTCGCATCTGTCGGCGATGCATCTGAATTTTTTGTAATATTCGGGTGCGTAAAGCTTCATAAACCCCTCAACCGCAATGCGTGATATATACCGACAACATTATATCATACAAGACGCCTCAATTTCAAGAGCATTCTCCCCTCGGCGACGAGCAAGCATAACGCCGAGGGGCTTATTCGATTCTGAATCTTAACTTTATAGGAAATTTTTAGCTTTTGATAAAATATTCGTTTGGCACTTCATAAATGCAGCAAACGTATAAATCTACATCACCATCGCCCACTAAACCTTTTTGTAAAAGCTCTATATAATGTTTTTTAAATGCAACAGCATCGTTATAATTATCAAATAAACCATCGCCATTCAAGTTCTTGTGATGCTCCGTAAAGAACTCTGTATTTAATAAATCCCATATACTTTCATAACAGACTTGGTGTCGGAAAGCGAAATACTTTGCAGCTCGCGTCCGTTCCACGACAGATTCGTCGCGTTGTGCCACTTTAACGGGTTGCCTATTTCGTCGTAGTATAATCGGCAACAACGGTAGAGTGTTTTCAAATTCAGATCCGTTCCCACCGATATAGTATCTTGGAGAATCTGAAATATGTTATCATAAGCTTATCGTCGCTTTTCGGAGGTTCAACGCCGTGTTCTGTTTCCGATTTGTAGGTGACCGGAACCAGCAACACCAATTTCTTATTGCCGCCGAAATAAAAACGCCACTTGTCGCAATAAGTATTTTTAAAAAACTCCAACTTGTCTGTACCACATTTGGATGAAAAATAAACGATTTGCTTAACCTTGCCCATAACAAGGTCTATGGGTAATAAAATGAGGCGGCTGCATAAATATAACCAAGTCGCGGCAGTTAGAACTTCCAAAAACACTACAAACCAGATTCTCGGATAGATAATAACCAAAGCTGTCTCAATCAAAACGCCACACAAAAGGAACAACACTTGATCAATAAGATACTTTTTCATTTGGCCTCCTGTAATACCATAAGTAGTGTAGACGATACCGAGGGGTAGATACCCGAACGATAAATCAAAATCCGATTATCCGATTATCCACTAGTTCAACGTTCGTCGATAAAGAGTCGCTATCAAATCCGCTTTGTCCGCATTAAGAAATCTTCCTACCGTCGGGTCGAAGCCAAGGTGCCGGATGTAGAAACGATATTGCCCCACGCGTCGTAGGTATGTTTTCCCTCTAACTATTTCTTTTTTTCTCTTTCTCTCGTTTGGCTTTTAGGTTCTTTTTTCGGCTGATCTCGCGTTTTATTTCGCGCTGTCGCTTGCGTTTATATCTGCGCTTCAACACTAAGTTTACATTAGGTATACTATCCAGAGAACTAATAAAGAGAAAAACAGCGAGAACAAATAACACCAAAAGCACAACCGAGAATACAGTTACAGTATATCGGAAGCCGTCCTTGTTTCTTTCCGCAGTTTCTTCGATCGAAATATATTCTAATCCGGTTTCCGAATCATACATACCCGCAACGTAATTATACAATGGAGAGAAAAAGTTTCTTTGGGTATAATACACCGTCAATTCTTTTCCTACAAAGCTTGTTTGAAATCCGCTGATTTCCGAATCCGGATGATCGAATAATCTTTTTGCTCCGGATTCGGTTATAGCAAATTCTTCTCCTTCCAAATGAAAAACATATCGAGTGTATCCGCCGGGTCTGAATCCTCGGTGGTTAACTGCGGTAATTTCAACGCATTCTCCGCTTATTTCACGCAGAATGTTCTCGTTTCCGTAATACCAGCGATTCAACATGCCTATAGCGCTAATGCCCAAAAACACGCAAACCACGGCAAACACACCGAAGATCCTTAGGGCAGATTTCCAAATGCTTTTTCTGACGAACTTTTCCAATTTGGATGATTCTTTCATTGAAATATTATACCCCTCGTAACCTCGTTCACATATCGAGTTGTGCCACCACCGAGTACCGATGTAGCGAGAGATTCCGGAAAGTCTCCGGGGACACGGCGTTTCACTTTGTTTGTGTATCTTTTTATAGTTTTGTTTGCTTCTTTTTTGAGATCTTATAGAAATAGTGCCGGTTATTGTAAATAAAGCCCCGAACGTTGCCGGATGCGTCGTAAAGGTAATACAGCGTATAAGGCGTGCTGCCCGTTACAGCTTCGGACAGAATCCTTGTGCCGTCAAGCACGTAGTTGTGGGTCGAGTCGCCGACGGTCTTGGTCACCGAGGTGTCTCACATCTTATGTGCAATTACAACTTCGAAAAAGAGCCATCATAACAATATGGACATCTATACAAATACGAAACCACTAGCATAACCGCGAACATACACAGCAAAACAATCAAAGTGTACACAAATCTTTTGTTGTTGCGGGCGGATTTTTTTAACAATAAGCCGGCAAACACCACACATATCAGAAAAAACACAAACAAATATAACGAGGTTGCTCCATCATGTGTGCCATTCCAATGCTCAACATTTGTTATAAAGTAAATTGCATATATTGTTGAAAAAAGTAATGTTACTACAGAATGGAACATGGTGAATTTGAAAAACATATAATCTTTCTTCATAACACTTCTCTCCCTAATAATCATGGGAATATGGTAATGCCTGTTAAATTATGAACATATATATTTCCCATATCATAGTCGAAAAGTACCCACATGCCGTCAATTTTTTCATATGTTTGAACCTCCTGTCATAACCGAAAAGAAAGTCGTTTTACATTTGACCTGTACTTTCTTCGATTTTTGAAAAACGAAGAAATGCAAAAGCCAATGTTTCAAATACAGAAAACGCCAATAAAGCGAACGAAATCTTAAACACGTAAGATACAGTATTGTAATATCTTTGAACTATTACATAGCTCAACAATACCGCAATCAATACCAAAACACTGATTATGGCTTCTTTCGATGAATCACTTGTGTTTTTTCTATTTCCGACATTCAAATATCTCAATGCAGGCTTTGACAAGCAGTAGGCGATTACAATCAATAACAAAGCGCACGACAATAGCATTATTTCCCAATGTGCGATTCTGCAAATAGCTTCTATCGGCTGTTTTGCACCCGCTTGCACACTCTGACCTACAATCAACGCATAAGTCAGATCCAATGCGGCAAACGACATCGTATGGAAAAACAGAGAGTAAAAATATACCGTATATTTCGCGTTCACGATACTCATAACAGCACTTGTAAGCATCAACAAATATGACGCCGCAAAAATGATGCAGGTCCAACGGAAAGGCGAATACTTTAATGCAACACTAACACTTGAAATCAAGGCAAAGCCCAAAAACAACGAGCTTGCCATATATGCAATTTTTGTTTTCCTTATATGAGCAAACATAACAACCTCCTAACCCTTATACCATGATTTAATAGTATCTCTTATTCCAAAGCCCTTGTCAAGTTCGGACGTAACTATAGTCGCAAGAATTCCAACTGCAACAGCACCTAAAGGATTAACCACGCAAGATGCCGCAAACATCCCTATAGCAATCTGCGAACCGGATACTGCAATATCTGTAGCAGCATCATATACTATTTTGTCTACACTCGCTCCGTTTTGTATATTTTGTTGTATGCCATTACCAACATCAATTATTACGATAGTAGCTCCGGCTGCTCAACGCGTCGTAAGAATACCGAACAACGTAGTTGCCCGAGCCGTTATACGCGGTGAGCATATCGCCCCACGTTGTGTTGCCATAGGTATACGCCGTAACGGTTCATCGTCCCCCTCGGCGATGAGCAAGCATAACGCCTAAGGGGATTGGATTGTCTTTGTTGGCGTAGAAGTTCAAAGCGGTCTGCCGACTTTAGCTTCGATTTTCGGAAACACAACGTAATGTAATTGACACGCAAGTCGGCTTATTTGCCAATTCAATACGGCTTCTCCGCTTCCGAGAGAGTTCGGAAAGTTCTCGTAAGTTATGGGCGCACCAATAAGCTTCAAGAACTCTCCTTTGGCACCGATTGATGCAATGAAGCCTTTCATGTTTTCGGCATAAGGTTTTCCCACAAAATACATAATGAGCATAGACGCATCTTTCAAAAGTTCAAATCTTATATTCGCGTACAGCTCATCATTGAACCAACGATACCAAGATATGCCTTCATCAAGCGTTTCAAATCCTTTTTCGTAAAGCAGCTTCGAAAAATGATCATTTATAAGTTTTTGCGCTATTTCTTTTGTGTTTACCGAAGGATCAATCTCTACCGGGCTGTCGTTAGGAAACGGAATATATTCTACTCCTTCAACCTTCTTTACAGTATCCGGTATCGATAATTGATAGTCTTCTGCAGTTCTGATTTCTTTAAGCGTGGATTCAGCGATATATTCATCGGTTATCATAGGCTCGACTTCAACATTTTTGAACAAAGCCTTAAAATTGGATTTTAAATACTGAATGTTCTCGCTTTCAATTCTTTGCAGGCATTTCCCTACGCAAGACATATCTTTCGTCTCCACCGACTTGCGAATACTTCTCCAAAAATCATGTTCTTCGTCCGAGCCCTCTTGATATTTAATGAACGTTATTCCGCGGAAAACCATAGAGATACCGTAATAGGCATCTGCATCTGCGCGCAGATATGCACTTGCGGCTTTTATCGACCAGTCGCGTATACATACTATATCCGACAAGCTATTGATGCTATTGAAGTACGGAAGGATTATCATATCAAGTGCATAGCTATAATAATCAACCAAATCTTGACCATGTAAATAAACGGTAGTTGAAGACGGTTTTTTCAGCAATAACTTATTATTGGCGAAGGGATAATAATTACGGGCAACTTCGCAATAACACAAATCGTGAAAATAGCTTCCGCGGTTCTTTTTTAATGAATATAATAACCTACAACAAAGCGGTTGAACGCGAAATCTAATGTCATCATCATCAAAATACAGAGAAAATAGAAAGCCGTTCTTGCCTATACGATGCCACTCTACACCTTTGTTTTTTGCTACAAAGCCTTCTTTTTTCAGTCGTTCACCAAACAATTCTTTGAGCGGTAACTTTACCATATAAATCGCACACCTCTATTCTTCGCAATATCCCCCTTACAAACGGGCATCGAGCTCGCGTTTCAAACGTACGCCGTGACGGTTCATCGTCCCTCTCGGCGAATCGCTTGCTCATCGCCGAGGGGCTTTGTTCAGGTGCCGAATCTCACCGGCTCCAATTGCCGAGAGAAACATATCTCCTCGTAAAAACATACAACTTCGTGCGGGTATTAGTGACCCAACTAACAATCTGCGTTGAGCAATTTTTTCAGTTTGTTGTTATCTGTTATGACAAAATCAACGTAATGCGATTCGCCATTCAGCAGTATATACTGTTCGATATACGCCTCGGCTTTTTGCACAGCGCACTCACAGTTTTCATCGTAGGTTTTCTCGTTGTTAAAATTATAATGCCAAGAACAATACGTATGCTTAAATTTTTCGTTGATTATATCACCGCCAAGAATCAATCGTTTCGAAAGGGCACATTCGCCAATTATCATCTTTGCGTCCTTAATCGACCAGATTCTTTGGTTTCCATTATTGAACGAATGAGATTTAGAATATATTTCGTCTTTCAAAAAGCTCCACATGACTTTTACTCCATTTCGAAAAATCTATGATTGCAAACGCCGTTGCTATCTACAATCCGGCGGACGTTGTTCGCATTCCGGACGTAGGTGAGCAGCTTTGTGACGTTATCGTAATTATACGACGTGGTCTTGCCGAGCTCGTTTACGGTGGACACGAGATAGTTACCGTCTGCAGAATAGGCTGCAGAAGAGGTTATTTTAAGGTTACTGCCCGACGCGGAAAGCGCTACGCTTGTCGTATTGCCGTAGCGGTCGTATTCGTAATCGGCGGTCTGGGTCGAGTCGCCGAGGGGGGATTTGTTGTTGATGTCCGTGTTTGTACGCCCAAATTGTGATAACCGCGCAACAATTCATTGGATCACTTATTCTGCTTGAGCGCACTCACTCTTGCAATTATCCCATCACACTCCTGAATTAAATCAGCCTCTTTTTCGCTCACACAATTGTAAAAAGCCTTTGCTGTTTCAAAATCGCCAAACAGCCCGTGCTCATTAAGTTTTTCTGCATAATGCAGGTATTTCGGGGTGTGTAAGACTTCATAAAAAGAAGTATCGCTCAAATCTATGCTAACAACTTCATACCCTATTTGCTCCAACTCGGGAAGTTCTCCTCGCCACAGCGGATATCTATATGTTGATTCAATAAAGAATGTCCTTGTATGTATATTCAATTCTTCGCATCGCTCAATGTACTCGTTATATTGCTCAATGCAAGTTATAACCCACAGTGGATTAACTTTGCCGTCTCTATAGCAATCTCTATATACGCTATATTCGCCCTCATAAAACTTTTTACTGAGCGATTGTGAAATATGGTCGTGTGTTCGACACAGAGGATCATCAATATAACGCGACAACCCGTCATATTTTCGACCATTTGAGGAGAGTACTTCATCGAATGTCGAACAAACCATTTCAAACGAAGTATCTTGTACTAAAATA
Organism: Clostridia bacterium; assembly: GCA_017563195.1. Classification (GTDB taxonomy): domain Bacteria; phylum Bacillota; class Clostridia; order Oscillospirales; family CAG-382; genus Coliplasma. The sequence continues at coordinate 43,699 of JAFXDO010000065.1, forward strand.
CCGTTTGGATATAACATTTCATCACCTTTATCATATCTTTTTAGTTATCGGCAACCTCAATATGCACGCCAAATATCTTAACATGCCTTATGTTCGCCCACCGACCGGTCTGTTCGCATACGGGACTATGAATTTCGTGGCAACTATTTCCCATGGAAACACCGCATCGCTCACAAGCGCGCTTGATTGAATAGACTCTCTGCTTCTGCTGAGCTTATTACTTTACCTTTCAACGAGTTGGCGCGTGATCTTATCGGTCCGCGCGGATCTATATCGCAATCATTATGCACCAAAGATGCGAGCGTTCCTGTTGTGGTTAATACCTTACCCCACGCGTCGTAGGTGATTGCAGTACCGTTATAGTTGGTAAGCATATCTCCCCACGTGGAATCGCCGTTACCGTAGGTGAGCTTTTCGAGTGTGTATGCCTCTCGACACAGTTTCAGCTGTGTCGAGAGTGCACTACAACAAATTAAACGTTGACTTTAAAACGGATTATGCGCCAATTACTAATGCCCTGCCGGATTTTTCTCTGATTTGATTTATCAACCTATCGTTATTCTCAAGTTTTCCCAAGTATATATCATGATAATAATGAGTCGAGCTACCATTAGTAGTTTCTCCCCAATATACGTCATTGTCGTTTGCGACAAACAAATCATACTCTGCCAATTCTGTATAAGTTACGGTTTTACTATCCGAAAATGCACTGGTTTTGATGATAAGACGATCATCTTCCGCTGTAACATATCCTACTGATGCAAACGACAACAGAAAAAACGCAACACAAATTAGCAATACGCAAAATTTATATCTTGGTATTTTGCTTGTTTCAACACAAGGTTTTTTCAAAATGACTTTTTCAAACCATCTTAAAATTTCCGTTCCAAATAAACAGAAATTAACAAATAGAGTAACTTCAAGCGTTGAAATAATATTATTGACGCCGTATGCATAAGTCTCGTTTGTCAAATACAACCCATCCCATTTGTTGGGTAAATATGATGGCACGATAGCAACAAATGCAATACATAAAAGTATTCTTATTCTGACCGTTTTTCTCATTCACGACACTCCTTAACAGCTATAGTGGTCGAAACTGGGCCTTCAGCAGTGAAAATATCAAGAGAAAGCCACTCGAGTTGATTTCCATTTTCAACCTCCTCGCCACTCAGTCACACCATAAATTACAACGCCTTAGTTACTCGCTTGAATAAGCAATTGCTCGTTTAGTAGGCATAAATATAATCGGCACTCATATACGCTTCTAAACTTAACACTTGTGGTTGCTATCAGTTTCTACAATAACCTCTTCGCAAACAATATGCAATTCATCTCCGGAAATCATTTGAAACAGTAGATAGAATGAACCTTCACTAAATTCAGTGCGAGTTGATATATAAGTATACAAATACGAATAGTCATCTTCCATCGTAAGAGAATTCACAGTACTACTACAACCGAATTCTGCGCATTTTATTGCCAAAGCAACTTTCATGCTACGAAAAGTCATATTAATTTTGAATCGAAAAATCGGATTATACAATTCAATTTGAACACTATCGTCGTTGCAACCGTACTCGACTTTTTCTAATATAGCATCATGAACGCAGCTATTGTATAAATATTCTTTCAGTTCGTTGCGGTTGTTTTTATCAAATCGTTTCATAATCTACCCCTTCATTGCCCGAAAGGAAAATAATATATTGAAAACGGCTCCGGTACATCATCACCCGGAAGACGCAAAACCAAACTAACTGCCCAAAACCCTTTGAATATCACCGTAAGTCAAAACATAATCTTTTACGAATTGCTCTTCACCGTTCTCGATTTTGAAAATTTTCATACAAAGTCGAAAATCCTCGGTGATATCAGATTGTTTGACAACGGCATATCGCTTATCGGGAAAAGGTCGCATCGAGCTGAAATCATATTCCTTGGTACCGACTAACGTTCCTTTTTCTTTTAAATATACGTATTCTCCAACGTCGCGTCCGGCGAATTGTTCTATTGCAAATATCCTCGTATCGGAAGAATCCTCGGAAATCTCGACGCGCATATCAAACGAATAATTGGGAACTCGCACCGCTACAAGCAAATGCTCGCCGATTTTCACAATATGGCTCTTCTCAGCCACTTCAAAACCTTTATCGCCCTCGTCATCAAGAATGCCGTAAAGCTCATAATTTTCGCAAGGAATATACGTCCATGTTCCATCCACACAGTATCCATACATCGTCTGTAGCGCCGTTCTCCCGTTGAATGTAAGCTCATCCAGTCTGCATTCGCGTTCTACGAATTTGACGTCGATATCGGTAATCTCACCCGACAGTTCGGGGGTTATCGTACCTTCAGTCGGGCGATTTTTATCAAAGGCGTGCTCGCGCATATATTTGTATGAAAACACCAAGGTAGCAAATACGAGCGCAATCACCAAAACTGCAGATACGAGTATAACCAACAGCTTATGCTTCTTGAAAAACATTTCGAGCTTTATAGTAGTCAGTTTTTTCATGATTCACCTCATAAAATACCAAATTCGGGAATACCGACTAGATTATAGCGTTGTCCTGTCAAGCGACCTTTAATATTGCGTCAATTGATCATAAGCCTTAGGATACTTGCTTGCAAGATATTCTCGCATTGCTTTTTCGTTTGCTTCGATCATTTTATCGAAATAATCGAAATCTTCTGCATACAGCAAATACAACTGCATCGTGTATTCCGCCAAGGAATCGGAATGAGATTCCTTTACGCACTCCGGTTGTTTGAAAGGACCGGGAGTCTCGAATTCCTTCAGGCAGCGTTCAAGGTGGGATACCTTGTATTCCAAGTATTTTTTAACGTACGAGAAATCCCGTGATTTCAATGCCATATAATATCTGTAGGGGTTCATCAGCAGGCGTTCTTGCAACGGCTTTGCCATATCGCTCATCCCGTTCAGCTTGAGCTTTTCCTTTCTGTTGAGATCAAGCAGTTCTTCAAGCTTAGTAGATTCCGTTAATGCCGATTGGGTATCGATGCATCTTTCGAAGAAGGGAATCACGTGCGAATCGATGGCTTCAGATATGGATTCAATACATTTTTCCTTGCTTTCGTCGGAAAAAGGATCAAATTCCCAACAAAACCAACCTTCACATTTTCCGACGATAAATCCGTCCACCTCGTACGCGCCGGCGTCCAAATTAATCGGCGGTCTTGCGCATAGCGGAAATACCCCGAAATCCACAGTACAGGTGTGCCCGTCTCTGAAACGCTTGAACGAAAAAGACTGTATAATGTCGCCCTTGACTCTGATAAACGAAGACTTGCTTTTAACAAAGCCGAGCGGTTGATATTTTTGCTTGCATACACGATTGAAAATCAAAGAAACACTTTTCATACAGCACCTCGAAATATTACAAAATCACGCAGGCACCACCGAATGCTAACCCAACGGTACTATAACGTAGTCACCAATTGAGTTCGGAACAGGAAATATAACGTTGATCTTGCCGTCGGAAACAAACGAAAACGACGCACCGTATCCCGTATCACATTTTGCGAACATCTCCAACAACTCGTCATCGGAAAAACGCGATATATATTCCTGTACTTCGTCCGTAAGTGCATTTGCACAGCTTTCGCGGAACGATATCGCAAAGTCTGCATCGAGACCGACAAAATCCGACAATCCCATCACATCGCCCGAATACGCTACGTTAACCGAAAATGAAAAATCCGTAGGATAGACGGCGTCCTTCGGCGCAACGGAACCGTAATACACGATACTCACGAAATCGGATGAACGCATTATTTCATAATCTAACGACAGATCGGAGACGTCAATATAATCGCTTTTCAAAGCATCCAAATACTCTTCTGTTTTTTTAAAAACGATTTGATTAAGTGCAGTGCAATCCTTGTCCTCGCTTTCTAAATAAGGGCATTTCACAAGGATTATTTCTTCATACACTTCACCGTCATCGGTCGCTTCCGAAATTTCCGAGCAAGACAATTCTATCGACTCATTTTGAATGGTCGACGTTATGCTTGATACATCGTCTGACGCTTCCGCACATCCGCAGAAAAACAGGCATAACAGTGTAATTGAAACAACAATTTTTTTCATATAAATCATCTCAGGTGAATATTTCCAAAAACTCTTCATAAATTTCATTTCGTTCTTCCCAAGTAGAATATGAACCTTTGATGAGTTCAGCGGCGTTTTGATAAGAAGTATCCTCAAATCCCAATATAGCAAGTTTAACCTGCATTACAAAGGTTGGAAATACATTATTTATCCACGTCTTTAAAGAACTGAAAATTTGAAGTTCTGTCAAAGATTCACCACTCGGGTCACAATACATCACAGGGTTATTGTTTCAATACGCGAACATATTGTACCCCTCGATGCCACCGTTTGCGCCGATGATGCCGTCGGCATTGATGAAACGCCCTACCGTCGGGTCGTAGTAACGTGACTGCAGGTAATAAAATCCAGTCTCAACGTCGTAGTAATAAGATCTGTATCTGAACGGGTTATACTGACCGAGAGTGGACGCCAAGGTGCCCGTCGTAGAAGCGCGTTACCCCACGCGTCGTAAGAATACTGAACAACGTAGTTGCCCGAGCCGTTATAGTTGGTAAGCATATCCCACCACGTTGTGTTGCCGTAGGTATACGCCGTGACGGTTCATCGTCCCCCTCAGCGATGAGCAAGCGGTTCGCCGAGGGGGGATCGTCAAAAACGAAATAGCTCTTGCGTTAATATTCAGCGTGTACGAACTTATGGAAATGCCAAAATAAATCAGTTTGAAACATCGAAACAATTTCCGTGTTTACACATTGAATTTATGGCGCTTCTATAATTTCGATCGAGCCTACTATTAATTCTTCACCGTAAAACTTAATGCAAATTAAATCTCCGTCATCTGCAAGATATTCGCATCATGCACCATACAAGTAAACTTGTATTTAGCACTTGGTGTTAAACTGCTACTCAAAGGGAGAAACACCCCACTCTTTATAGTACAGCTTATACTTTAAAAAAATTAACATCATTTCCTTTGTTTCTTTAATAATATCACGGATATTTTTATAGTTTCCGACAAATACAGACGGTCCAATAGCAATCATTCTACCATCGAAAAGTTTGTAGTCAAAAATACGCCAATCACCGTTAAAACTATTGGAAACTATTGTAAACAATGTTGCTGGCAAAAAACGAATACTATCTTGCTGATTATCAATCAAATAATATGCATTTTTACCATATATGAGTATTCCGTACACATCATATATTTGACGTGGGATAACAAAAGTTCCAACAATATCTTGACTATACACAATACTCATGTAATTGTTTTCATGTATAGTCTCAGACTGCTTAAAGGGAAGTACCAGAGGTTCGGGATATAATTGTCCTTCAATGCACTTAACTTTCATTATTTCAACCTACTTTACTTTGTACTGAAAGTATATACAGGCAACTGGATCATACAAATAATGTACATCGATAGTTCCTATGCTAGTATAATACGCTTGGGCCATTTTTACGCATCCTGAATATCTTGGGTCTGCTAAGGTTGTCATTATTACTTTTCCTCCTGCCGGATTAGCTTGGGTTGACTCCAAAGCTAATTGTTCAAGAAGATTTGAAGGTTCTCCGCAATTACTGTTATGCACCAACAACCCATTCATACCCACAAAGTAGGTATGGAAATCTTCAACCTCAAAGTTATAAACGGTTATAGGTTTATCAAGTGTTGCAAAGGTCACCGAATCGACAGTCGCTGTTGAACCATCAAGAAGAACGAGGGTGTCGCCCGGGCGCAAGTCTTTAGCCTTTACCCAACCGAACCCTAATCCTGTTGAATTACCGCGCATTTCGTCGCAATCAGGCACGTAGAAAGGATGCTCGGGAGTGGTTTCTATAACCTCGTCGCCCGCCTTAACGGTTACAAGCTTGGCGGTTTCGTTTCGGAAGGTGCGAACAACTCGTTTGAGTGTGACTTCGCCGGTTTCCGTGTCTTGTGCCCAAACGTAGTCTCCAACCTGAACGTTCTCTATAGCCTCGTCGCCGTTTTCGGTCTTGACGATAGTGCCGGCAACAAAGCAAAGCGCCGTTGCCATTTCTTGTTCGTATATTTCCTGTTGCTCAGCACGAGTAGCACCTTGAAGTGACGCAACAGTCGCATTATCGTGAGCAAGTATACACAGCACTCGTTGACTTATGTCATGCCCGCTCATCAGGCGATTAGACTGCATGACTTCGGTCCACAACTGTGGATATGCTTCATACACCCAGTCAACCGTCTTGTTGCAACTGCGACACGTTTGACCGGAACGCAGGGTATGCGCACCGAATTGGATTATCCAATATTCATCGCCATATATACATTCACCAGTTTCGTCTGTATGGGTGATAGGGTTGCTGTTACAATATGCGAATAAATTGAAGCCCTGCAGGTTTCCGTTTGCACCGATCAAATCCGCTTTGTCGGCATTCAAGAATCTTCCTACCGTCGGGTCGTAATAACGACTCTGCAAGTAGTAATAACCTGTTTCGGTGTCGTAATAGTACGACCTATAACGGAACGGGTTATACGTACCAACAGTAGATGCGAGCGTTCCTGTTGTAGTTAATACCTTGCCCCACGCATCGTAGGTGTATTCTACAACGACTGTTCCGTAGTCGTTCAAGATACGTATTACGTCGCCCTGCAAGTTCTTCTGGAAGTAGTAATACGCATTGTTATAGATAAAGCCCTGAACGTTGCCGGATGCGTCGTAAAGGTAATACAGCGTTGCATTTGTTGTGCTGGAAATTGTCGAAATTCTGATGCTTTCCTGTATTATCTTACTGCCGTCGAGGATATAAGTACGGTCTTCGCGGTACTTGGTGTTTGCGTTTACATAAGCCCTTGAAGTACGGATGCCGTCGGAATTATAGGTATAATTCACATAGGAATTAGTCGCAAGGTC
>JAFXDO010000066.1 GCA_017563195.1 Clostridia bacterium
AAGCTTCATACGCGCATTTTTTGTTAATCACCCGAGTAGTGATATGAGCATTGTCCTTTTACGCATGCTTCGGAAAGCCAATTATACTGAATTTTATAATCATCAGCAACAAGCTTATTCCAGTCTTTAACGCTAACGTAACCTATGTACTTCTTGATTTCACCGTCTTTATCATAGTTTACCAATTTCTCGGTCAATTCCTCATCGATTACAAATCCGACACTTTCAAGGTAAGACAGAAGATCAAGCCCCTCATCCGTAAATGTCTGATTGTAATAATCGATGAATTCGATGCAAAAGTATGCCTCATCACCTATGTAAACCTTCTCCAAAAACTCACCGGGCGTGCCCTTGACTCCGGTCTCAAATCCGTTGATATCGTAGAACCTAAGGTGCTGGATAGTTTCGGGATTATAATAGATGATGTGCGGATCGATCATAGCCGACTCATCAAACGTCAGCTCGACGGTCCTGCTGTCGTAATCGCAGTTCATATTTACACCAATGGATTCAAAGAACCCTTTTGCTAAAATATTGTCCATAAGCAGTTCTTGCTTCATTTCTATAAATTTAGCCGTTCCGCCGACCACGATGCCAATAAGCTGCTCATCAGTTGTGGTGAGATATACCTGATGACCGGAAATGTCCAAAACATATTCCTGTTCTCTGAATTTGAAGTTTGCAAGTGTATCGTTTTCCCATTCGAACTCAGCACCAAGCTCTCCTAAGATTTCAACAATGGGAAGCAGGAAATAGTGCCCGTCATCCTTACGCAATACCGCACGGCTTCCTTCTGATACATCCTTCCCGTTTACGATAAGCGTGCATTCGTAATCGTTATTGTCATCACTAATGCGTATGACCATTTCTTCATAATTAATTTCTAGTAAAATTCCTTCTTCAGAGAAAAAAGCGCCGGCATTCGTTTCGTCAATCAAGATTTCTTTGTCCATTGCTGTATATTCGAGTGGCTTATCGTCAAAAACATCGAAAAAGTTTGGTGACGAAGCCAATCCTTGCAATAGCAACTCGCCCGTATCAACATGCAAAACAAAAACATCATTTTTGATTACTGCTTTTTTGTCGTTCTCCCACTCAAATTCGCGCCCCAAAGCTTCCATAATCGCAACAAACGGCAACTCAACACGGTCGCTATACATTTTCACGCCGCTTCCTTCGGTGATGTCTTTTCCGTTTACTATAAGCTTGCATTCGTACACGGGATCATCGTCAATTACAGGCTGAGACGATTCATCGGAAATTTCGCTGCTTTCGCTCGGCGATTCCGCGTCAAATGAGGATTCCTGCGATACCGCAAAAGAAGATTCAATCATCTCTGACGATTCGAAAATCACAACACCGTCGTTGCCGCTTGAATAAACGCCCGATTCAATATCGTTTGGGCCACTCAAAAAATTCGAGGCAATTGCAGCATATGCGCCCACGGACACGGTTACTGCCGCAACAGAAGTGAACAGCCAAAATCTTTTTGTAAGTCTGCGTTTCTTGACAACCACGTTTCCAACCTCCTTAAGCTCATCGATAAAATCGTACGAAATCTCAGATAAGGCGTTTATCAACGTTTTCATTTCAAAACTCCTTTCTTTTCCAAATGAGTCTTAAGCCGTTTACGAAGCCTTGAAATACGCATTTTGACGCTTGCTTTAGGCAACTTTAGCAGCTTGGATATATCTGCGATCGGACTCGATTCATAATACCGAAGCAAGAATATTCTTCGGTTCACAGGCTCCTCGCTTGCAAGAAATTCGTTCAATGCCTCTGCAAGAGCATTGCTCGAATCAAATTGCTCATACTGAGGTATACAATTTTCAAGCTCCTCATAAACAACCGTAAACTCGTTTCGCTTGTCCGCAGACAAATACTTATATCTGTCTATTGCAGAATTACGAGTGAGAACCGACAAATAAGCATAAAGCGATTGCGGCTCATTTGGCGGTATGCTGTTCCACAGCTTCAAAAGGGCATCGTTAAAGCATTCCTCTGCATCCGCATCGTTGCCGAGAATATTCCGCGCTATTCTTAAGCATTGCGATCTATACAGCCGCTCAACCTCTCTCAATGCCGCTTCGGAGCGCTCCTGCAGCAAGCGGATTATGTCCTTGTCGTTCACGGAATATCCCTCCTTTTTTGTCCTTCACCTATTAAGACGAATTTTTTATCGAAAAGTAACGCAGATTTCAAAAAAAGCCTCACACGGAGGCTTTTTCTTTGTATTCGCATATTAATTCATAAGACCTTGACGTCAAAAGCTCGCGAGCGTGAGTCAAGCAATATTCAAGCGTAAGATCTTCATTTTTTAATGCGTAAAAGCCGACTGCTCCAAGCTTTGCCAAAGCTTCATAGCCCTCGGATAATCCTCCGGAAAGAACTATTGAAGGAACGCCTCGGCGCTGTGCAGCTGCTAATATTACACTTACAAGCTTACCATAGACGGTTTGTGCATCCGTATTGCCCTCGCCTGTAATGAGCAGGTCGGATTCGGCAAGTGCTGCATCAAACGCGCACGAATCGGCAATCAGGGAAGCTCCGCTCACGTACCTACCTTTAAGCACCGAAAGCACTGCGGCGCCAACACCGCCCGCTGCACCCGAGCCGGGAATATTCGGGTCGATCCCAAGCACCGATGCAAACGAAAGGCAGGCTTTGTCAAGCTGTTTTACCTCATACTCGCTTGCTCCCTTTTGCCGCGAGAAAACCTCAGCTGCACCGTTTTTTCCGCACAAAGGATTCTTAACGTCACAAGCGGCGATGAACTTGATTCCCGACAGATCGTACATACCCTCTTCATCGATACTGACGACCTTGTCGAGTGATTCTGCATTCGGCAAAAGCTCTTTTCTGTTAACGTCGAAAAAACGCATTCCCAATGCATACAGAATCCCGATCCCGCAATCATTTGTCGCAGAGCCGCCGAGCCCCAATACAATCGTGGTCGCACCCAACTCGATTGCAAAAATTATAAGCTCGCCCGTGCCAAGCGTCGAAGATGCCATAATATTTCTTTTATCCTCAGGCACAAGCGTAAGCCCCGAAGCTGATGCAAGCTCTATATACGCAGTATTTGTTTCGCTGTTATATACAAATTCAGCTATTCCCCTGTTTCCGAGCGGAAGGGTGACTTCCCTAGCCACCGTCTCGCCGCCGAAAATATTCCTCATACAATCGCAAAACCCCTCACCGCCATCGGACGAGGGGAATTGCACTACATCAATTTCATTGTCTGCAAGCTTTATACCCGCTTCAATGGCATTGCAAACCTCAACAGAAGAAAGGCAGCCCTTGAACGAATCGGGTGCAAGCAACACTCTCATTTATGCCCAGAACATTCCCTTAGGAGCGGGATCCTTCATGATGCATTGCTTGAGGAACGAAACAGCCTTTTCGAGGCCTTCTTCGCTTGTCATAAGCGAATCCTCGTGCTCGATAGAGAGAATATCATCGTATCCTACGAGACGGAGATTGCTTATCATATCGCGCCAATACTGCATATCGTTGCCGTAACCGACAGCGCGGAAGATCCACGAGCGATTGATCTCGTCGCCATAGTGCTTGGTGTCAAGCACGCCGTTAACAGCGGTATTGAGATTATCGATTTTGGTATCCTTCGCGTGGAAGTGATAGATAGCGCTGCCGAGCTTGCGGATAGCTGCAACGGGATCTATGCCCTGCCAGATAAGATGCGACGGGTCGAAGTTCGCGCCGATGATATCACCGACTGCAGCGCGAAGCTTAAGAAGCGTTTCGGGGTTGTATACACAGAAGCCGGGATGCATTTCAAAGCAGATCTTTTCAATGCCGTGGGCCGCACAGAATGCAGCCTCTTCCTTCCAATACGGAATGAGAACGTCATTCCACTGATATTCAAGCACCGCAAGATAATCCTCGGGCCAAGGGCAGGTTACCCAGTTGGGATACTGCGAGCTTTCGCAGTCACCGGGACAGCCGGAGAAGCCGATGATCTTCTTGATGCCGAGCTTTTCAGCGAGCAGAACGGCATTGCGCCAATCGCTTCTGTACTTTTCTGCAATCTCCTTGTTGGGATGTACGGGGTTGCCGTGGCAACCGAAAGCATTGATCTTGAGATCGTACTTTTCAAATGTCGCCTTGAATTCCTCAAGCTTCTTTTCATCAGCAAGAAGAACCGCAGGATCACAATGCGCCTTTCCGGGATATCCGCCTGCGCCGACCTCAAGCTCTTCTATGCCGAGCGACTTAAGATATGCAAGTGCCTCATCAAGAGGTCTGTCGCCGAAAAGTACGGTTATAACGCCCAATTTCATAGGTTTTACCTCTTATTTGTTAAAGTAGTAGGGCTCGCCGGTCTTAGCAGAGGTATAGATACCCTCGAGAATGCTGCTGACTGCGTACGCCTGCTCGGGAGTTACGAAGGGCTCAGTGTCGTTCTTAACAGCATCAAGCCAGAGTCTTGCCTCGCGGTTTGCGGGAGTTTCGCTGCCCGCACCGTCGTAAAAGTCAACACCGCCTGCGGAAAGATCGGGCTTAAGCACGTACTGTCTGCCGTTACGGATGCCGTTGATGCGGAGACCGTCGAGCATATCTGCACCGCCGTCGGTACCGCAAAGAGTGGTGATAGCTTCGCGAGGATCGAGCATATTGAGAGCCCAGCTCGATTCGAGCATAATGGTCGCGCCGTTTTCCATCACGATGAAGCCGAACGCGGAATCTTCAACGGTGAGTTCACCGGGCTTCCAGTCGCCCCAAGCGTTGCCGGTGGGAAACTTGTCGCCGAGCTTGTGATAGGTAGTACCGACACAGTACTTGGGCTTATAGTTGTTCATGCACCACATAGTAAGGTCGAGAGCGTGAGTACCGATATCGATAAGAGGACCGCCGCCCTGCTCGTATTCGTTCATAAATACGCCCCAGGTAGGAACAGCTCTTCTTCTGATTGCAGTCGCCTTAGCGTAGTAGATATCACCGAAGGTACCCTGCTCTGCCTCGGTCTTAAGGTAAAGTGAATCGGGACGGTGACGATTCTGATAGCCGATAGTAAGCTTCTTACCGGTACGCTTTGCCGCATCGACCATCTTCTTTGCTTCAGCAGCATTGATAGCCATAGGCTTTTCGCACATTACGTGCTTGCCCGCTTCAAGAGCATCAACGGTAATAGTGCTGTGAGAGCGGTTGGGGGTAAGAACGTGAACGATATCCACAGACTTGTCCTCAAGGATCTCTCTGTAATCGGTGCAAACCTTAGCATCGGGAGTGCCGTAGGTCTTCGCCGCAAGCTCAGCTCTTTCGGGAATAATGTCGCAGAACCATACCATTTCCGCATCCGGCTGAGCCTTAAGTGCGGGAAGGTGCTTTCCGTTTGCGATACCACCGCATCCGATGATACCGATTCTGAGTTTTTCAGCCATTTTCTTGTACGCGCCGATAAGGCGGCGCAGCCTCCTTTATTAGTCTCTGTAATATGTGTAATATGCCATAACGGTTCGTTCTTTGCCCTGAACCTTATCATAGCCTGTAAGAGTTGCGCCCTCAAGCGACATAAATTCCCATGCGTGCAGATCCTCTGCCTTACAAACAAACAATGCCTCACCGCCGCAAACTACAGAAAAATCGCCGTTATAAAGGCTGAGGACTCCGCCTTTTCCAATAACGTAATCACCCTTTACAGGGTCGCGCTCAAGCACGTATTTCAATCCCCTGCCGTCAAGCTTACGGCACATATACAGCCTGAATTCGGGGCTGTTCGTGTCCTTTGGGGGTTTCTTTTTGAATCCGAACATATCAGTCCTTCAAATCCTCTTCGGTTTCAGCGATAATAAAATCGGGTCTGCGCTTGGTTTCCATATAGGTCTTAGAAAGATACTGCCCGAGAACACCGATGCAAAGCAGCTGCAAGCCGCCTACAAACAGTATCACACAGACTATAGACGCCCATCCGTCGACGGCGGAATAGGAGTCGACGATCTTTCTGATAATGATCGCAAGCGCACCAACGATAGAAAGCATAAACATAAATATACCGCAAAGCGAGCTGATTGCAAGCGGAGCGGTTGAAAACGCAACGATACATTCAATCGAATACTTGAATAGCCCCCAGAACGACCACTTGGTCTGCCCTGCCACGCGTTCGATATTGTCGTAGGTTATCCACTCGGTTTTAAAGCCGACCCACTCGAAGATGCCCTTTGAAAAGCGATTGTACTCGGTCATCGAAAGCACTGCATCGACCATTCTTCTCGACATGAGACGGTAGTCTCGCGCACCAGAAACAAGCTTGACCTTAGATATCTTATTGACGATCCCGTAAAAGCATTTTGCAAAGAAGCTTCTGATGGGAGGCTCGCCCTTTCGGGTCCCCCTTCGTGTAGCGACGGAATCGCACTTTTTTTCCTTCAAAAGCGCCATCATTTCAGGAAGCAACGAGGGCGGATCCTGAAGATCGGCATCCATAATTACCGCATAATCGCCATTTGCCGCCTTAAGACCGGCAAGCATTCCCGCCTCCTTGCCGAAGTTACGGGAAAAAGAGACGTAACGCGTAAGCTTATCCGCCGAAGCGCGTTCGCGAAGAATATCAAGAGTTGCATCCTTAGAGCCGTCATCGACGTATATCGCCTCAAAATCATACTCGGGCATTTTTGCGATGACCTTATCTATCTCTTCAAAAAAATATTTCAGCGCGTCAGCTTCGTTATAGCAAGGAACGATAACGCTTATCAGTTCTCTGTTCATACTAATACCAATCGACTTTCTGTTATTAATACTATATTTAAATATACCATACCTAAAAATGATTGTCAATAACGACGGTTTATTTTTTGCCATATTGTTGACTTTAAAATACGGATATGATAAAATCCAAAGCATAAATAATGTTCGGAGGATACGTATGGCAGATTACTCCAAGCTCACTACCGAAAGCTTTAACGATAATACCGCCAACATCGATAAAATGTCGGCGATTGAAATTGCGAAGATAATAAACGACGAGGACAAAAAGGTAGCCTTTGCCGTTGAGCAAGCTCTTCCGCAAATTGCAGAAGCAATCGAAACGATGGCAAACGCACTGAAGGCAGGCGGACATATTTACTACTGCGGCGCAGGCACATCCGGACGACTCGGAGTACTTGACGCATATGAATGCCTTCCCACCTACGGCGTAAGCGAGGAAACAATCGTTGGTCTTATGGCAGGAGGATATGAAGCGCTTTATGCTTCTCGCGAATTTGCCGAGGATGACTTTGAAAGCATCGTTTCGGAAATGAGAAAAAGAAGCTTTGATGCAAGAGACGTGCTTGTCGCGATCAGTGCAAGCGGCAGTGCGAACTGTGTTAAGGGAGCAATAAGATACGCAAAGGAATGCGGCGCATATACCGTATGCGTATCCTGTAATCCCAACAGCGATCTCATCCCGACGGTCGATATCCCCATCATCGCCGAGGTCGGTCCCGAGGTCATCAACGGCAGCACACGTATGAAGGCGGGAACCGCTCAGAAAATGATACTCAATATGCTTTCGACCGGTGCAATGATCCGCTACGGTAGAGTGAGAGGAAACTATATGGCGTATATGGTCCCCTCTAATAAGAAGCTTGTGGACAGAGCGATCCGCATGATCTGCCTGAAGACCGGTTGCGACAAGGAAACCGCAGAACTCGAGCTCGCAAAGGCAAACAACTGCATCGCCGATGCGATGGACGCCATCGAAGGAAAATAAGAGCAATAATCAAGCCGAGAGGTCATCCCTCTCGGCTTTCTTTATCGTTTATTCGTCGTTGCTCTGCTCTGTGTTTTCGGTTGCCACAGCTTCAGCAGATTCATCAGGATCGGGATCATCGTCGGGATCATCGTCGGAAGCATCCTCGCTTCCATTTTTGCGTGCATTCAACCAAAGGTATGCGGGAAGTCCCAGGAAGCCGATTGCAAGAATGACGATCGAAACAGCCTGGATTGCGTTTTCGAAGCCGTTATTTTCGGTTACAGTCGCGTCATTTGACGAATCTTCGTATAGTTCTTCGTCTTCATCGCCGACTTCTACACTTGACTTCATAGCATCCTTCGAATACGCAGAGATTTTCTTTATGTCCGAAAGTGACTTTTTGAGATAAGACGCGGCATTACGTGCACATTCATCGCCCGACTCATATTCGGAAGCAATAGAAATACCGTTAGAGACCGCTTCATCGATCTTCGTCTTCATAGCCTCGATATCGGATCCCGAAAGCTCTTCGGAAAGTGTCTTCAATTCCTCAGCGTAATCTAAAAGCTTGCTTACATCGGTGCTCGAATCGGTTTCATCGATAACCGTCTTGATACGTACCGTAATCGTTTCGTACGTATGGTCAAGCATTGCGATCACAGCGTTTTTGGCACTGTAATTAGGGTTGACCGCAGGCTTCGCAAACACCGTTTCGGCAACCTCGCCGTATCCGCCTACTATGTACTGACTGTACGAGAAGAATGCAGAGCCTGCAGCGCCGCATTCACGCGCCTTGAGAATCTGCTCTATATAGGTCTTTGCACCGTTGTCACGAAGGCCGATTATCGCAAACACGTTGTCTGCAGAAGAGTCAAGCGTGCTGTTGGTCCACTTTTCAACAGCGTCGGTGGTTCCATACGCCATAGGATATACAACGTCAACTATTCCCTCCTCAAGCCAGGTAACCGTATCCTGGCACATCTTGGAAATGCTCGAGGGGTAATCGGGTGCAACGTCACAGGAAAGCCAAACGTCGGGTCTTATCTCGTCTATCATAGTTTTTACCGATTTCACAAGATCGGTAACAAAGGAGGCACGGAATTTACACCATTCATCCCAGCCGGCCTGCGAAGACGAGGTAGGAACCGAAGAAAAGTCGTATTCCTCAAGGAAAAGCTTTTTCGTATACTCATCATATCCGAAATTGACGGTTGAATTTTCAGGATAACGAACATAATCAAGCTGGAAGCCGTCTATATCGTAATTTTCAAGGATATACTTGTAATTCTCGAGAAGGAATTCCTTAACCTCGGGAAGTGCGGGATTGAGAAAATATGCATTGCCGTACTCATTGGAAACGGTAGTACCGCCGTTCTGGTCGGTATTAAGCCATTCGGTTTTCTTCTTACCGACCGAGCGCGCAACGTTTGCTGAAGCATCGTGACCCACTCTGTAGCAGGACATCCAAGCGACCACCTCAACACCCGCTTCGTGGAACTTATCGATATACTTTGCGAGCATATCCTTTCCGCCAAAAGCGGGGTTCTGCTCAAACAGGCTGTCCTCCGGCATCGGCATTATGGTAGTGGAATCAAAGAGAATTTCGATACATACCGAATTAAATCCCATTTCGACTATCTCGTCAACTACGTCCGCTACCGTATCGTCATCCCCCTTGGTTGGAATGCGAAGCCAAAGAGTCCTTGCTTCAACGGGCACGTACGGGATGAGAGCTACTTCAAGGAGCTCGTATGCCTTATCAAACGAATTCGACAGCTTAAGAAATTCGAAAACGTCGTCGGCAGACAACGCAGCTTTAATATCTTCATAAAAAGCATTCAAAGCTTCCAGCGCAGTCTTTGCAGAATTAATATCTACGTCTGCATAGGTCATATATGCGGAGGTGTATTTTTCAACAGCGTTATCAAGCCTCAATTTGAATCCGCTCGCCGCATTCTCCTTTGTATACGAAACGGTGATCGTCTTTGCAGTTTCATCGAGCACGGCACTGTATCCGAGCTTGCAGACCGCCTCTACAACAGGCTTTTTGACACCGACACCCGAAATTACGTATCCGCCCTCGGGGATCGCATTATTGTTGCCGCCGACGGAAATGATCGTACCGTCAGCGTCCACACAGGCCTCATAGCCCCAAGTGTTTGTTTCGCTGGTTGCCTTACCGCGATAAATGATCAGCTTATCTGCGGAACGGATCACGTTAACGCCGTCATATGCAATAGTTTCTGACACAAAGGGCGTGTAATCGGCAGATACCATCGTAACCGAGGAATAAACCTCGTCAAACATGACCGTATCTCCGACCTTTACACTTGCAAGATCAGCCTTCTTTGCGGGACCGACACTAAGAACAAATCCGTCAGACGGAATATTCGAGTTACTTTTGTTAATAGCGGTAACAATACCGTTCGGACCCACAACGTATTCTGCACCGTTACCTGCGGTTCCGGTCTTCTCCCCGTGTTCGGGAGTATAAACAACAACAGAAACAGCAACACGCTCTCCGTTTACCGACGTAACGTCAAGATTCATACAATAGCCGACGTCATCGCCCTGTACGGTGATGATCGGCATTACGGATAAAAGCATTGTGATGATAAGTATCTTCGCTAAAGCTTTTTTCATAATACACCTCATTATTTCGGTTCGGTGACTGTGTAGTCATCGGAAATTTCCGCATTGATGAGAAGGCTCTTCAAAAGCTCGAATTGGCTTTTCCCTTTTTCTCCCGAATTAATGTACGTGAAGTTGTCCTTCTGCATCATCGGATAATATACGTTACCTATGGTTCCGTCTGCGTTAATGGTGGTCTTAAGCATTCCGCAGGTAAGATCGTGGCTGGAGAAGGTAAAGTTTCCGAGGCTGTATACGATGAGCTTACCCTTGTAGTACTCGAGTCCCTGCATACAGTGAGAATGCATACCGACAACAACGTCGGCGCCCGCATCAACAAACGCCTTACCCATACTTTTTTGACCGCCGGTGAGATTCGTTGTGCTTTCAATACCCCAGTGAACGTACGCTATCACGTAGTCGGCATTTTCCTTGGCGGCAGAGATTTCCCTCGACATCGAAACCGTGTCGAATATCTGGAACACACCGCTCTGATTCTCCTTTGCACCTCGCGTGCTGTACGGGTCGATAGCAGAGCCTGCAACAATTGCGATCTTCATACCGTTGACTATGTAATAATAAGGAGCCTTCGCTTCCTCAAGGTTTTCACCTGCGCCGAGTCGGGCTATGCCCGCCTTATCAAGCGTTGCCAAGGTATCGGTAAGCGAATCGGGACCGTAGTCAAACGCATGATTATTCGCGAGCCCAACTATATCGACGCCCATTTCGTAATAGATCGAAACGTTCTCGGGCTTTCCTCGGAAGGTCCACATCTTATTGGGAATGGGAGCGCCGCGTGTGGTAAAGGTAAACTCGTTGTTAGCCATCGTAACGGTGGCATCGCGCATAATCTTAAGAACCTCTTCCGAAACGATCCCCTCCGCGCCCTTGCCGCGTGATCTGTATTGATTCATTACGCTGTATCCGTCGGAAAAGCTAACGTCTCCGACGAAAACAAGAGTTGTCGCTCTGTTTTCGGTATTACCGAGTTGCTCTGTACGTTCAAGCTCGCCGTTAAGTATCGAAAGAAACGCCTTTTCGGTATACCCGACAACACTCCTCATACTCTCGGTCGAAACAACGCCCGAGTCGAGTGCATTTGCGAGGGTCTCGACCGTATCACTGCCGAAAGCCTCGGACATTTTGTCGATAAACGCTTCATCAACGTCATCCTTGAATGATACTTCAAAATTCCCGATATTTTCAAGAATCGATGCCTTTGCAAGCTCAAACGAGTCGAGGTTCATAGGCGTACTGTTTTCCGAAGGCTCCGAAACGTTTTCGGGCGGCGGGCTGACGGGCGTCGGTGAATAACCGTCCGACGGCTCATCGGTAAGCAGCGCAGTTAACAGCACGGCGCAAACTATCGCCAAAGCCGTTATTATGGCTATAGTGATTATTGTCCCCTTATTTTTCATCATTTTTAACCCTCACGTTATATTCTCTGAACGGTATTTCGATTTCCGCATCCTTAAATGCGGATCTGACCTTTAAAAGCAGTTCTTCCCTGAGCGTCCAATAATCGGAAACGTCACACCATACTCTCAATGCGTATTTGACTCCTTTTTCTCCGCATTCAAGCAGCACAGCCTGAGGGCTCGGGTCCTTCAGAGTACCGACACAAGTCTCTGCAACTTCAAGCATAACAGCCTTTACTCTTTCGGAGTCGACCTTGTAATCAGTATAAAGCTCAAGATCGACACGACGCGTACTTTCAAGCGAATAGTTTGTTATCACCGAATTGGTAAGGCTGCCGTTTGGAACCGTAATAACCTTGTTATCGGGAGTCACGAGAACAGTATAAAACACCGTGATCTGTCTAACCGTACCCGAGGCACCCTCGGCTTCGATGTAATCACCTGCACGGAACGGACGGAAAAGCAGGATCATAAGTCCGCCCACAAGGTTCGACAGAGCGCCCTGCACGGCAAGACCTACAGCGACGCCTGCCGATGCGATAAGCGCAACCATCGAGCTCATCGGAACTCCGAGGATCGCAACCACCGAAACGATAACAACCACCTTAAGAGAAATCGAAACGAAGCTCGCAACAAAGCCTGACGTCGACTCATCAAGATTCTTGAACGCCTTGCCGTTTTTTATCGGCTTGGTTATGGCGTTGACGATTTTGAAGCCGACAAAAAATACGATCAATGCAAGAAGAAGATTCTTTGCCGCAGGCACTATCAATGCCGAAAGATCATTCATAATTTTATCCACAGCGGAATACCTCCGAATATATACTGTATCTCAATTTATTATGATACCCAATAAATGCAACAAAGTCAACATTTTATGGATAAATTATCATATAGAGGTAAAAAAATCGGAATGCGCGAAGGAAAATAGCCTCTTCGTATTGACTTTTTTTCGCAATTTGTTATACTTAATATGACTAACTCGGTTAACAGAGGGTATTATGCAAAAATCAAAAATCATTTGCTTTGCTAACCAAAAGGGCGGCGTCGGAAAAACGACGTGTGCTTTGAATATAGCTGCTTGTATCGCGCGAAGCGGCAGGAGCGTTTTGTTTATTGATTCAGACCCGCAGGGCAATGCCACCAGCGGTATCGGCATCAAAAAACGCAGCATTACCGGCAGCGTTTACGATCTTCTCATCGGCAGAACGAGATGGGAGGACACCGCAGTAAAGACCAACGTGCGCGGCTTATCAATAATTCCGTCAAGCATGAACCTTGTCGGTGCAGAGCTTGAACTGGTAGATGAGACCGACCGCGAATACAGGCTCAAGAAGGCGATCGCGGGTGCCGAGGAAAAATTCGATTACATTATCATCGACTGTCCCCCTTCCCTCGGTCTTCTTACGATCAATTCGCTTGCTGCCGCCAAATACGTAGTTATTCCCGTGCTTTGCGAGTATTACTCGCTTGAGGGGCTGTCTCAGCTTACCGCTACGATCAAGCAGATGAAGAAGCTCTACAATCCCGAAATCGAGCTTTTGGGTGTTTTGATAAATATGTTTGACGGAAGACTCAATCTTTCGATCGCCGTGCTTGAGGAAATTAAAAAGTATTTTGCTGACAAGCTTTTCAGAACGCCGATTCCGCGCAGCGTTAAGATAAGCGAGGCACCGAGCCACGGTATGCCCATCACCGAGTACGACAGAAACGGCAAGGGCGCCGTCGCCTATTCGGCGGTCACGCTTGAATTAATGCAGAGATGTGAAAGATAACGGAGGACAATTATGGCAAAAAAGGGCCTGGGAAGAGGGCTTGACGCGCTTCTTGCCGATAACGCTATAGACGACAACGACAAGCAGGGCGTCACGATGCTGAAGATATCCGACGTAGAGCCCAACAGAGGTCAGGCAAGAAAGCAGTTTGACGAGGCTGCGCTTTTCGAGCTTGCCGACTCGATCGGAAGGCACGGTATTTTACAGCCCATCGCCGTACGCCGCAAGGCTAACGGATATTACGAAATAATCGCAGGCGAACGCAGATGGAGAGCGTCTAAGATCGCAGGACTCAGCGAAATACCCGCCATCGTCAAGGAGGTCGACGACCAGCTTGCCGGCGAGCTTTCTCTTATTGAAAATCTGCAGCGCGAGAACCTCAATGCCGCCGAAGAGGCTCGGGGCTACCGCGATCTTATGGACAGATTCGGGCTCACTCAAGAGGAAGCAGCAGAGCGTGTAGGCAAATCCAGAACTGCTGTCGCAAATCTGTTGAGAATACTCAAGCTGCCCGAAAGTATTCTTTCGCTTGTCGAGGACGGTTCGCTTTCCTACGGACACGCGAGAACGCTTATCCCGCTTACCTCGACCTGCAACGAAAACGAGCTTAAGGCTCACGCAGAGCACGTTATAAAGAACGCACTTTCGGTTCGTCAGACCGAGCAATACGTAAAGAAGATCCTTGAAGGAGACAAAATTCCTCCGCAGGACACCGCTTCGAACGTAAGCAGAGCTTATTTCAAAAAGATCGAAGGCGATATGAGCGACAGCCTCGGCAGAAAAGCCACGATCAAGCAAGATCCCGACGGAAATGGCAAGCTCACGCTTTACTTTACAGGCAACGATGATCTTGAGGCGCTGATAAAGCACATTTGCGGCAACGCATTTTTTGAAAACGAACAATAAACGAACGGAGAAAACAAAATGATTGACATTAAATTCCTTCGCGAAAACCCCGACGCGGTACGCGAAAACATCAAAAAGAAGTTTCAGGACGATAAGCTTCCTCT
Organism: Clostridia bacterium; assembly: GCA_017563195.1. Lineage (GTDB taxonomy): Bacteria > Bacillota > Clostridia > Oscillospirales > CAG-382 > Coliplasma. Next base: position 14,528 of record JAFXDO010000066.1, read on the forward strand.
CGTTGACGAGGTTATAGAGCTTGACAAGCGCAATCGTGAGATCAAGACCGAGGTCGAAGCACTTCGTGCAAACAGAAACAAGGCCTCCAAGCAGATCGGCGCTTTAATGGCTCAGGGCAAGCGCGACGAGGCTGAGGAGGTCAAGCGCGCTATCGCTGCAGACGGCGGCAAGATCGACGAGCTTTCCGCAGAGGAAAAGGAAGTAACCGAAAAGCTCAACACCATCATGATGCGAATCCCGAACATCATAGACCCCTCTGTTCCCATCGGCAAGAGTGATGAGGAAAACGTTGAGGTTGAACGCTTCGGCGAGGCGCTCGTTCCCGATTTTGATATTCCCTACCACACCGATATTCTCGAAAAGCTCAACGGCATCGATCTCGACAGCGCAAGAAAGGTTGCGGGAAACGGATTCTATTATCTTACCGGCGACATTGCACAGCTTCACTCCGCAGTTCTTGCATACGCACGGGACTTTATGATCAAGCGCGGCTTTGAATACTGCATTCCTCCCTTTATGATCCGGAGCAACGTCGTCACCGGCGTTATGAGTTTTGCCGAAATGGAAGCAATGATGTACAAGATCGAGGGCGAAGACCTTTACCTCATCGGTACCAGTGAGCACTCCATGATCGGTCGATATATCGACACCATCATTCCCGAGGCTCAGCTTCCCAAGACCCTTACCAGCTACTCCCCCTGCTTCCGCAAGGAAAAGGGCGCACACGGCATCGAGGAGCGCGGCATCTACCGTATCCACCAGTTTGAGAAGCAGGAAATGATCGTTATCTGTAAGCCCGAGGACAGCATGATGTGGTTTGACAAGCTTTGGCAGAACACCGTCGATCTTTTCCGTTCGCTCGATATTCCCGTTCGTACCATCGAATGCTGCTCCGGTGACCTTGCAGATCTTAAGGTCAAGTCGGTTGACGTCGAAGCCTGGTCCCCCAGACAGAAGAAGTATTTCGAGGTCGGCTCCTGCTCGAACCTCGGCGACGCACAGGCTCGAAGACTCAAGATCCGCGTTGACAGCGCAAACGGCAAGTACCTCGCGCACACCCTTAACAATACCGTCGTTGCACCTCCCAGAATGCTCATCGCACTCATCGAAAACAATCTCAACGAGGATGGCAGCGTAAATATTCCCGAAGCACTCAGACCTTACATGCTCGGTAAGGAAATCATTAAATAGGACTGATTTTAATGGATATCAACAACATTATTTGGATGTTCGGCGTCGGCGTCGCCATTGCGATGGCTGTTACCTATTACAACGCCCGTTTTCTCGGAAAGCTGGTTCGCGCTCTGATCGACATTGACGCGACCTCTCCCGAAAGCGCCATCACGCTTGAAGAGATAAATATGAAGCTCACTCCCGCGCTCAAGTATTCGCTTCGTCCGGGAAGCTCGTTTTCCGAAACCGTCGTTCAGACCGCAGACAACAGGTATTACATTGCGCCCGACAAGCTTGCTATGGCGAAATCCAAATATCGAGGAAAGGACACTACCATCCTCTTCCTTTTACTCAGCTTGGTTATTCTTGTAATCATAGTCAGTGCTATGACGGAGCTGTTTCCGATGGCATTTTCAAGATTGCAGGGTGCGTTTCGTTACATATCCGGCCTCGGAGGTGAGAGACTGTGAAAACTCAAGGTAAGATCAACCCCATACTCGTTATTTTGATTGCCGCTTTGCTTGTCTCTGCGATCACCCTTTTGATCGTTTATCTTTCGGGCGGCAGATATAACCCCTCGCTTCCAAACGGCGCAAAGTTTTTGGGTAAATCCGAAAACGGACAGCCGGTTTCGGGTACCATCAGGTATCAGGACGACACAGAGGCGGAGCTTGACTTTTACAACAGGACCATACGCTACGCAAACGGTGACGTTTATATAGGCGAGATATCGAACGGTTGCAGACACGGCCACGGCATTATGAGCTTTGCTTCGACCGGTGACGTTTATGAGGGATATTTCCAGAATGACCAGATTACCGGCACAGGCACGTTCAAATACTCGAACGGCGATCTTTACGTCGGCGGATTCCTCAATTCACAGAAGCACGGTGAAGGTACCTTTACATACGCAAACGGCAACTCGTACGTCGGCAGCTTTGAAAACGACGTAAGAAGCGGCAAGGGCGTATTCAAATGGGCGTCGGGTGCTTCCTATGAGGGCGACTTTGCCAACGATCTCAAGCACGGCTACGGCACTATGCTTTATGAAAGCGGCGACCGTTACGAGGGATATTTCAAAAACGATATGCGCGACGGCGAAAAGGGCATTTACATATGGTCCAACTCCGAGCGCTATAACGGAACCTTCCGCAACAACCTTATGGATACTCGCACGGTCGACTCCGAGGGCAACTTCGTCATCAACGAATTCGGCGAATACGTTCACGGCGAAGAGGCTGTTTACACGTTTACCACCGGCAGAACCTATCGCGGTTATTTTGAAAACGGTCAGGCGGTCGGCATCAACATTACTAATTCGGGAGACTAAAATGGCAGAATTCGTATTTTCGGCATTTTCCGATGAAATCGATTCAAATTTCGATAAGCAGATCGAAGCGGTTAAGGCACTTGGCATTGGTATGATCGAGCTTCGCGGTGTTGACGGCAAGAGCTTTATCGAGCTTACCGACGACGAGGCTTATGCCGTAAAGGCAAAGCTTGACGCGAACGGAATCACGCTTTCTGCGCTCGGAACACCAATCGGCAAAATGAACGTCGACGGTGATTTTGAAGCTCATCTTAAGCTTCTTGACAGAATTATGGACATCGGCGATATTTTAGGATGCAAGGTCCTTCGTATGTTCAGCTTCTACCCTGCCGATGGTATGAGCGACAACGAATTCAAAAGCGTCGCATTCGAATTCGTCGGTAAATTACTTGATAAAGCCGATGAGCGCGGATTTATCCTTTGCCACGAAAACGAAAAGGATATTTTCGGTTGCTCGCCGGAGCGCGAGCTTGAGCTTATGGAACATTTCGGAGGCAGACTGAAAGCAGTCCTTGATCCGGGAAACTTTGCATTCTGTTTTGAGGATGCATCGAAGGGATATCCGCTTTTGAAGGATTATATCCATTATTTCCATATCAAGGATGCTGATGAAAGCGGTGCTATCGTTCCTCCCGGAAAGGGCGTTGCTTGTCTTTATGAAACGCTTAAAGCAATAAACGAAGACAGAAAAGGTAAGGTCATCCTTACGATGGAGCCGCATCTGATGAATTTCACCGGTCTTTCGAGTCTATCCAAGCTCGACGACATACATCACGTTTATTCTTTTGAAACGCCCTTCGAAGCCTTCAAGGTAGCAACGGAGGCTGTTCGGGAAATGGTAAGTAAGCTTTGATTATTTTCAAAAAAGCCGGTGCGTTTTTCATACGCACCGCCGAGAGCAAGCGCGCTTCGCTTTTACTTTGCTTTATTGCGGGGGCGATAGGCGCGCTTCCCTATTTTATTGACGCCCTATTCATCCTTACGCTTGTTTCATTAGTTGCGCAGTTTTATGTCGCGTTTCGTCAAAAGCAGCTTTATTCGCGTATATACAAGCCGTTTTTCTACTATTTCTTGGGCTTGTATCTCCCGCTTTACAGCTTTCTTTCCGAAATGTACCCGTTCGACAGATTCGGATTCAACGCATCTCAGGCGACCTTCGTTCTTATATGTGCCTGCATCGGCATACCGATGCTCCACGCCTGCATTCAGGCGACGTTTATGCTGTTGTCCAAGTTTTTGAAGGGTAACGTGCAGGAGCTGTTCGGTTATTCTGCACTTTGGGTGTTGAACGAATGGCTGTTAACCTTGGGGTTTATGGCATTTCCGTGGGGCGGAGTTGCCGTTTCAATGACAGGCTGTCTTCCCTATTTACAAACCGCGTCCCTGTTCGGCAAGTACTTCATCACGTTTATCACAGCGTTCGCCTGCGTTGCATTCGCGAAAGCGCTGATCGAAAGAAAGGCTGTGCTTTCAATAGTCGCTTCCTTAATAATCGTTATTAACACGGTTGTTGGGTGTGTACTTTGGGCAATTCCTGTTAAAAGTTCCGAGAGCGTCGACGTTGCTTTGATTCAGGGCAACGTGCTCTCCAACGAAAAATGGGACAGCGAAAACCAAGGCACTATCTTTTCGCGATACACCGAAATGGCGTCGGAGGCGGCAGAAAAAGGCGTCGATATCGTACTTTTGCCGGAAAGTGCCATTCCGAATCACTTTGTCAAAAACGGTGCATTGCACAGGGCATTTGCCGAAATCGCATCTGTTTATGACGTCACTCTTGTTGTGGGCGTGCAATACTATGAGCCCGAGACAAAAGAATCATTTAATGCAGTCGTCGCAGTCTATCCCAACGGAAGCGTATCGGATCATTACGACAAAAGGCATCTCGTTCCATTCGGGGAGTTCATACCTTTTGCAGACGTTATAGGGCGATTTCTCCCCTTTGTTGCCGAGCTGAACCAAGGCTCGAGCAGTTTTACCGAAGGGACCGAAGCGGTGATCCTTAATACCGAAAAAGCTAAAGTTGCACCGCTTGTCTGCTTCGACTCGATATTCACGAGTTATGCCCGCGAGGGAGTAAACGGAGGCGCCGATATTCTTGCGATCGTGACGAATGACAGTTGGTTTAACGACAGCGTCGGCGTCTATACGCATTTAAGGCACGCTCAGCTACGCGCTATTGAAAATCAGCGATATATTATTCGCGCCGCAAACACCGGTGTATCGGCGTATATCGACGCTAAGGGGCAGATCCTCTTTAAAACCGAACCTTTGGTTTGCGACGTTGCATATGAACGCGTATATACAGTCGAAGGCAGAACTCTGTATTCCCATATAGGCGATATTCCGGTGACAATTTCATTTATTATCGTTTTATCTTTCGTTATCATCAACATATACAATACCGTAAGGAGTAAGAAAAATGGAAATCATTAAGCTTCACGAAACCGAAATTTACGACGGTGCCTCTACCGTAACGGTAGAATTAATGCTTCACCGTGTATCGCCTGAGCTCACCAAGGGCAGACGCCCTGCAATGATCGTATTCCCGGGTGGCGGTTATCAGTTCACGTCAGATCGAGAAGCCGAGCCTATTGCAAGTGCATATTTTGCTGAAGGCTACAATACCTTTACGGTAAGATATATAACCGGAGATAAGGCAAAGATCGCAAATCCTCTGCTCGACGCAGCCGCTGCAATCGCGCACGTTCGTACGAACGCAGAAAAGTATTGCATCGACCCCGACAAGATTGCTGTTATCGGATTTTCTGCGGGCGGACACCTCGCAGGGTTTATTGCAACTCAGTGGCATTGCAAATTCATTGCAGACAAGCTTGGTATCGACAACGAGCTTTGCAAGCCAAATGCGGCGATTCTCGGCTATCCCGTCGTTACCCAGAACGTACCCACGCACGAGGGCTCGTTTAATTATCTTATGGGCTTTGAACGCAACGATGAGCTCAACCACATAGCAAACCTCGATGAAAACGTAGACGAGCGCACCTGTCCCTGCTTCATATGGCACACCGCAACCGACGACGCCGTACCTGTCGCAAACTCGCTTGCGATGGCACGCGCTTTGACCGACAAGGGCATCAATTGCGAGCTTCACATCTTCCCGATGGGCAGACACGGTCTTTCTCGCTGCACCTCCGAAACCGCGCCCGACTGGGGCACAAAGGAGTATACTCTCCCCTACGTCGCAAGATGGACGAAGTGGTCGATCAAATGGCTAGAGCAGGTATTGTTTGACGGTCAGTTCAAGATGAATATCATCTAATAATCCAAAAAGCTGTTGCGTTAATGCAACAGCTTTTTTGTATATATTTTCCTAACTGCGGCAAAATAGCAAAAAGGAGAATTTGCTATGGTCGGATTCGCAATAGGGTTATTTGCAGGTGCACTTTTCGGCGTTTTCTTTATGTGCATAATGCAAATTCAGCAAAACTAAAAGAGGCTGTCAACAGCCTCTTTTAAAATTGAAATGATGTATTTTTCGGGGACATGCGCCTCGAAAAAAACTCCTATGAACTTCGCGAGTTCGGACATTTATGCACGAACTCGGCGCGAGCGAACGAAGTTCCAAAGCCTTAACGTTTGAAAACGCATGCGTTTTCAAACGAGAGCGCAGCGATTATTAATACATGCCGCCGCCCATGCCGCCTGCCATAGCCGCGTTAGCAGCTGCAGTTGCAGGGTCTTCCTTCTTATCTGCAACGAGTGCTTCGGTGGTAAGAACCATCGATGCAACACTTGCAGCGTTCTGGAGTGCGCTGCGGGTAACCTTTGTCGGGTCAACGATACCGCTTTCGATCATATCAACGAAGGTTTCGTTATATGCATCGAAGCCGACGCCCTTAGGCTCGCTCTTTACGCGCTGAACGATAACAGAGCCTTCAAAGCCTGCGTTTTCAGCGATCTGACGTACCGGCTCCTCAAGAGCACGAAGAACGATCTTGACACCGGTCTTTTCATCACCCTCAACCTTATCAACAAGTGCGGAAACTGCGGGAATGCAATCGCAAAGTGCAACGCCGCCGCCTGCAACGATACCCTCTTCAACAGCAGCCTTGGTTGCGTTGAGAGCGTCCTCGATTCTGAGCTTCTTTTCCTTCATTTCGGTTTCGGTTGCAGCACCGACCTTGATAACAGCTACGCCGCCGGAAAGCTTTGCAAGTCTCTCGTGAAGCTTTTCCTTATCGAATTCGCTGGTGGAAACCTCCAACGCTGCCTTGATCTGTGCGATTCTACCCTTGATTTCGGAAGCATCGCCTGCACCGCCGACAATGATGGTGTTTTCCTTATTGATCTTGACCTGACGTGCACGACCGAGCTGTGCAAGAGTAGCCTCCTTAAGCTCGTATCCAAGCTCGGAGGAGATAACCTCACCGCCGGTGAGGATAGCGATGTCCTTAAGCATATCCTTGCGTCTGTCGCCAAAGCCGGGAGCCTTGACAGCTACGCAGGTAAAGGTGCCGCGGAGCTTGTTGACGATAAGGGTGGAAAGTGCTTCGCCCTCTACGTCCTCTGCGATAATTACGAGCTTCATACCGTTCTGTACGACCTGCTCGAGCACGGGAAGGATCTCCTGAACGTTGGAGATCTTCTTATCGGTGATAAGGATAGAAGCATCGTCAATAACAGCCTCCATCTTATCGGTATCGGTTACCATATAAGGAGTGATGTAGCCGCGGTCGAACTGCATACCCTCAACTACCTCGCAAGAGGTTTCTGCGGTCTTGCTTTCTTCAACGGTAATAACGCCGTCTGCGGTTACCTTTTCCATAGCGTCTGCAATGAGGTTACCGATGAGCTCGTCAGCGGACGAAACGGTACCTACACGTGCGATGTCAGCGCTGCCGTTCACCTTCTGCGAGGAAGCCTTAAGCGACTCTACAGCAGTATCAACAGCCTTAGCGATACCCTTCTTGATGATCATGGGGTTTGCGCCTGCCGCAACGTTCTTCATACCCTCGCGAATGATCGCCTGAGCAAGAAGAGTAGCGGTGGTGGTGCCGTCACCTGCAGCGTCGTTGGTCTTGGTCGAAACCTCGCGAACGAGGGATGCGCCCATATTTTCAAATGCGTCGTCAAGCTCGATTTCCTTTGCGATGGTCACGCCGTCGTTGGTGATGAGGGGCGAGCCGAATTTCTTATCGAGAACAACGTTTCTGCCCTTGGGACCAAGGGTGATCTTAACAGTATCGGCAAGCTTATCAATACCGCGAAGCAAAGCCTCGCGCGCTTCAATGCCGTTCTTAATATCCTTTGCCATAATGAATTACCTCCCTGAATTATTCTACGATAGCCAAAATATCGCTCTGACGAACGATGATATATTCTTCGCCGTCAAGCTTGATTTCGGTACCCGAGTACTTGCTTGTAATTACCTTATCGCCGACCTTAACGGTCATAACGACTTCCTTGCCGTCTACGTTTCCGCCGGGACCAACCTCAACGACCTCAGCGATCTGAGGCTTTTCCTTTGCGGCACCGGTAAGGATGATACCGCTCTTGGTGGTCTCTTCTGCTTCGACCATCTTAACTACAACACGGTCGGAAAGGGGTTTAAGTTTCATGATTTACCTCCATTTGGAACATTTATCTTACGTTATTTGTTATACACCGAGAATATGAACATTCTATGTATTTTAATAGTTACATTTGTAAAGAATTGGCATTCAACGCACACGAGTGCTAACGTTTTACTTTTCAAAAGTCGAATTATGGAAAAAACAGCTTGCAAACAGCGATTCGAATTGAAAGAAAAAGCTTATTTACCGAATGCCCACGCTATTATATATTAAAGATGACGAAATTGCAAGATATTATTTACTTTTTCGGCTTGAAAAACTGATAAAGATTGCACTTGATCATTCCGTTGTACAGAACGCGTCTTTTATCGCTTCGTCTGCCGAAATATCTTTCGAACAATTCATCGGACGTGATAATATACATCTGCCAGGAAGGAACCGTATCAGAAAGCCGCTTCCCCAGCGCCTTGGCAAGATCACGCGCCTGAGTAAGATCACCAAGTCTTTCGCCGTATGGCGGGTTTGTGATTATTGTACCGCGTGCGCCCTCTACGGGAGACACAAACTCACGTGCGTCGGCTAACTTAAACTCTACACAATGTGATACTCTTGCTTTTCTTGCGTTTTCATTTGCGAGCTCAACCATTGCAGGGTCGATATCAGAGCCGTATATACGTGTCAGAGGCTCGCGTACCGCAGCTCTCGCCGCTTCCCTTTCGCTGGTCCAAGCCGATGCATTAAGCAGCTTGAATTCCTCAGCCGCAAATCGGCGGTTAACGCCCGGTGCTATATTGCAAGCCTGCAGCGCAGCCTCAATTGCAATGGTTCCGCTTCCGCAAAGCGGATCGCAAATAATAACGTTATCGCGCATACGGGAAAGCTTTACCATTGCCGCGGCGAGAGTTTCGCGGAGCGGAGCGGCACCCGCAACTGCACGGTAGCCGCGCTTATGCAGTCCGTTGCCCGTTGTATCGATCATCAGTGTAGCTACGTCGTTAAGGATAAAGAACTCAATCTGATATTTGACGCCTGTTTCGGGAAATATGCGTATATTATATTTCGCCGAAAGCGAGTCTACAACCGCCTTTTTGATTATCTTCTGACAGTCGGGAATCGAAAACAGCTTGCTGCGAATCGAATGACCCTTAACCGGGAACGCGTCGTTTTTGCCGATGAAGTCTGCCCAAGGAAGACGCTTGGTTCCTTCAAAAAGATCATCGAAGCTGAACGCCTTAAACGAGCCGAGCTTTATAAGCACACGCTCTGCCGTACGAAGCTGTATATTGCATCTTGCGATCGCATCGACGGGAGCCTCGAAGGTCACTCGGCCGTCAATCGTTTCGATTCTCTTATATCCGAGGCTGTCGATCTCCTCACCGAGAAGTCCTTCAAGTCCGAACAAGCAGGTTGCTACCAATAACATTATATACTCCAGCCTAAACTTTTATTTCTTTATCACAAATATCTGCAACTGGTTTATTATACCACAATTTTCCTTTATTTGCAATGCTTTAAAAACAAAAAGCCCATAAGGACTTTTTGTTATCGGATCACGTACGTGCCGAAATAATGACGTCTTACAAGTATGCAGTCGTAAACGTCGATGGTTCCGTCTCTGTTGACGTCCGCAAGGATGCGTTCTTCGGCGGTCGGATAGTAGGTTTCGAAGTAAATCCGTTTACAGAGGACGTAATCATACGTATCGATGACTCCGTCGCTGTTTATATCGCCTATTTTACCCGTCTCCGGCTGTTCAGGCTGTTCGGAATACTCGGGATATTTACCGTTCCTTGCATTGTCAATATCGGATTCGGTAAGAGTACCCTTCGCGTATTTATAGGTGAGATCGTAAATCACACGCATTTGGAACTCTTCGGATTTTGATGCCGTACCAAACGCCGCAGGCTTTTTGTCCTGATAATACATCTTAATGCTGTCCATAGCGCCGTACTTCATACCGTCCTCCAAATAAAGAAGATAGCGGTTGAAATGCTCTTTGCTGTGGAACGCAAGCGGGTCGACCTCCATTTCCATTCCGAGGCCATACTGCTTGGAATAATTGATGCTTTGCCGTACGCGATTATAATCGGGTTGATCTGCCCAGAAAAGATTTGGCTGCATACACGCCACGTCAAATCCCAGTTCCTTCCAATCGGTGCTGCCATAAGCTTGATACCAAGGGATCCATATGAATTTAAGACCAAGCGAATGGAGATAATCGGCGGTATAATTAAGCAGCTCAATATCCTTTTGCGTGTGCTCGTAGTTGAACAAATACTCCTCGAACCAATAGAAGCCTACCATATCAAGATTCTCGTAGCCTCCATCGGTATATCTGGATATCTGCTCGTCGATCATCCATTTTACAGCCTTCTTACGATCATCATTGCTCGAAAAATCGAGATGCTCACCGTTAATGCTCCCAAAGTTCGTTTGCGTGTGAATGGGATAAAGTATCGTGAAGAAAACGCCTGCCTTTTTGTCCGATGCATCCTGCATTTCGTCCTTTACTTGTCCGAATGCAGTGTTTAATGCATCGACGTTATAGCCCTCCTTGAAGGTATCGTCAATATAGCTTGTCCAGTCCAAAAGATTCGACGGATCGGCGAACGATCCTACCATCGAGCCGCCCGAGGGGCCGAAAGAGACACAAGGCAGAAAGAGGAAGCTGTCGAAAAAGTAGTCCTTAAGCAATCCGCTTCTGTCATAATAGCCGACGTACGGGAGCAGATCCTCAACGGTATGCGCTCCCATTTCGTTGTAGCTGTTATAGTAGTCGAACGTATAGGTCAGGCAGACGTTTTCGTATCCGTCGAGTTCATCTGCTGTCGGCATACCGCTTTCTGCAGCGATGACCGAAGCGGCACAGGAATACAAAAGCAACAACGCAATCATTAAAGCTGTGGTTTTCTTCATAATAATCCCTTTTTCTTTTATTCTATCATTCACTCTTTATTAATTGATGTTGAATGTGTTATCGATATGTAAAAACGCCCTTTGAAAAGGGCGTCTATACGTCAAAGCAGCAGTTTTTCTGCGTATCCCGATATAATTCCGAGGCCTGCTGAGCCAAGAATCAGATATATGGGATTGACCTTCTTGAATGCAAGAATGACAACAAGCACGAAAATTATCAGCGAGCTGAAGAAGCCGAAATCAAAAGCCGCAAGATCAATTCCGTTCGGGAAAAATACGCCGTAACCAAGCTCGATTATCGCTGCAGCGATAAGCCCAATAACGACGGGACGCAAGCCTGTCAGACAGTTTCGTACGATAAAGCTGTTTTTATACTTGGTATAAAACTTTGCAACCAGAAGAATTATTACAAACGAAGGCAATACCACGCCGAGTGTTGCGCAGAAGGCTCCGAACACGCCGGCTCTTTCAACGCCGATATAAGTCGCCATATTGACAGCAACCGGTCCGGGGGTAGATTCTGCAACCGCTATAAAGTTCAGCAGCTGTTCCTCACTCATCCATCCGCGAAGCAGAACCTCCTGTTTCATAAGAGGAAGCATTGCATATCCGCCGCCGAAGGTAAACGCACCGATTTTCAAAAAGATAAGAAAGAGCTCAAGAAAGATCATTTTGAACTCCTTTCCCCGACGAGCAATGCTGTAGCAAGACCAATCAGCGCACCACCAATTATAACAAAAAGCACGTTAACACCGGTAAAGAGAACTACCGCAAATGCCGCAACGGCAAGGATAGCCGAAAACAGATTCTTCGGACATTGCTTCGCCATGCCGTACAGCGCCTTCACGATAAGAGCAATTACACCGGCGCGTATACCGGTAAATGCAAATGCTACCGGTTCGTACTGAAGCAGCTTCTCAAGCACGAAGGACAACGCGGTAATTATTATGAAAGAAGGCATCACGGTTCCCAAAGTCGCAGAAAACGCACCCCAAAAGCCGCAGGCTCTCGTGCCGACAAATGTCGCTGTATTAATGGCGATCGGACCGGGCGTCGATTCTGCGATAGCAACTATATCGAGCATTGTGGATTCCTCGATCCACTTGCGCTTTTCAGCCACCTCGCGCTGTATCAGCGGAAGCATTGCATACCCGCCGCCGATAGTAAACGCGCCGATTTTGAAAAAGGTGCCGAAAAGACTTAAGCACATCTTGAATTTGTTCATTAATCGTTAACCTCTACGTAAACGGTACATTCCTCCGACCAACCGAGATAGTTACTTATTCGATAGGTAAAGGTATCTGTGCCGCTAAAGCCCTTATTGGGATAGTATACGAACTCGCCGTTTTCGGTAATAGACACTGTACCGTGAGCCGGAGAGCCCGAAAGCTTATACAGGTTAATTTCACTTTCCTCAGGGTTCAAAGTACCTAAAACAAGAGAATTCATATTTCCCTCTGCGTACACCGGAGCCGCTACGTCCGGAACGGGATCGAGAGTCCCCTTCATAAAGTCGTGCGTATATTCGTATATAAGCCTTATCTTATCGTCATCCGAGCGTGAAGACTTACCGAAATCGTCAAGACCCTGATAGTACATATGGATAGCACCGTTCATATATCCGTACTCAACACCGCCGTGGAGATAATCCATATACTTTTGGAAGAATCTCGGATCACCGAATGCAGATGAATCTATCTCCATTTCGATGCACATGCCGTAGGTCAAAGCGGAATTAACAGCGTATGCTATACGTGATTTATCAACGTTGATACTGAACGCATAGTTAGGCTGATAGCAGCAGACGTCGAAGCCGAATTCCTCCCAACGCGAGAAACCGTTAGCCTGATAATACGGAATCCAGAACAGCTGATAGCCAAGGTCATCAAACATCTTATTGACCTCGATGGCGGTATTCACGTCGGTGCCCGAGATCTCCTCGTGGAACCAGTAGAATCCGCAGAGCTCGAGGTTGGCGTATCCCATTGAATTGAACTTATTGATCACACGCTCTGCATAAACTCGCGCAACGCGCACTCTTCCCTCAATAGTCGTAAGGCTGTCGTTGTAGCCGTCAAAGTCAATATCGCCGAAGTTATAAAGCGTGTCGTCCATATGCGGGATCGTCACGTACACCTTGAGCTTGAGCTCCTCAAGTCCAAGGGTCTTCTTTGTTGTTTCGGCAGTCTTGTTCAGTGCATCAAAATTGATGCCGCTTGTAAACATTTCGTCGAACAGCGAGTTCCAATCAGAAGCGTAGTTTGTGCCGTAGGGATGTCCGCCGCTGGGAAGCGCTGCAGTAGACGGCAGGAAAAGGTAGCCGTCGAACATCGTATCAATAACGTTTCCGTCCTTATCGGTATAGCCAACGTAGGGCTTGAAGAATTCTTCATTTGTATCAGCGTAATTGAAGTAAATAAGACACACGTCTTCAACACCACCGAGAAGCTCGTCCGACGGCGCCGCAAAGCCAACAACGTCGTATTCGCCCTTATTGATCTTATAATCATTAAGAGATGTAAGCGCGCTTGAATCGGATACGTTCTTTTTTCCGAATATCGAAATCTCGTCAAGGAAAACATGATTCTGGATATTCATGTAAACCGCCGCATAACGAGCACGATAGCTCTGATCAAGCTCAAACGTGAGCTCATTAAACACCTTTCCTTCAGACTGAGGAGAAGCATCGCCAGCGAGATACCAATTTATTCCATCCTCGGAAAGAGCAAGTCGCAGAGTTCCGGGAAGCAGAATACCCCAGTCCTCGAGCTCAAGAAATCTTATACTGAAGGATTCAACGGAAGAGATATGTCCAAAATCGTAATAAACGGTCCTGCCGCCGCCGGAAACGAAGTGCACCCAGTCACCGCCGTAGCAGTAATCGTCTTGAGTCTTCTTTCCGTCTGTGAGCAATACGGTGCTTTCTACAGTATTGTCACGTTCACCCGTTGCGTATTCTATAAAGGAGTCGGATACTATTTGCTGGGTCTTTCCGATAATCAGATTTTGAGTAATATCATAATCGCTTCCCGAGCTCCAGTAGGAGGGATTAGCGGTTGTCTCGAAGTCGAAATCGCCGTACATACCTCTCATTGCCTTATCGGAAGCGGCGTTTGCATACACCGCAGCCTCCTCGAGCCAGAAATAGCCCTCCCCTGCGGGAACAGAAAAGCGTACGTAACGTGCATTTATACATCTGTCAAGCACGAGATAATAACCGTAGTTTTCCTGTTCGGTATCTGCAGCGTAGCTTCTGCCGATATTGACGTACCTATCGCCGTCGATACTTACCGAAACGTCAAGGTACATAGGTAACAGGATGTTAGAGATTTCGCGGTTAAATGCATGAGCGGAAAATGAATACACGTCGTCTCTCACTCTACCGAGGTCAATAATTATCGACGCTCCGCCCGTATGGGACATGCCGACCCAAACTTCGCGCTCGAATGCAGAGCCGGGAGTATTACCGTCCGTAAGGCAACCGTAATTCTCATCGGTTCTCCAGTCGTATTCGTTGCAGGTGATCTCGTAATCGCATTCGTACGAAGCAAGGGCACTTCCAAGGGATGCGTCTAAGGTTTTGCCCGAAGCCACAGAATCGATATTCGACTGAAGAGTTGCGTCATTTGCATGAGTCGCACGGTAGGCACCCTGCAGCTTTCCGATATAGGTTTCCTGATACTTGGGAATGCTCGAATGAACAATAATCTCATCGATAAATACCCAAGCCGCCTTGCGAGTGAACGAGAATTTAACGTAACGGCAGGTGATATCTTCGGAAAGCTCAAGAGTGGCAAGAAGAACCTTTCCCTCGCGGAAATCGGGAATTGTCATATTTCCGAGATTGGTCCAGCTGCTCTTGTTATCCGAGGAATAAACGGTGATGGATTGAGGAAGATCAATACCAGCATCGCTTGTGCTGAGACAGGATACCTCAAACAGATTGAGATCTACGCCGTCATCTTCAAGGTCGACCACAACTTCAAAATTACTGTTATATCCGCTGAAGACACTCGAGCCGTATCCCGTGGATTTTGCGTAGATACCGTCTGTAAGCTCGGAAGTATACGTATCCTCATACTGCAAATCAGCGGCAGGTGAGGTTGTGTAACGCTTGCCTGCGCTGACGATGTTTGGAACCTGAACCGTTATGGGAACGTCGCTGTCGCCCCACGATTCGTCGCCGGACGTATCACCGCCGGACGTATCACCGCCGCGCTGTTCGATTTCATAGGTACCGAAGTAGTGACGTTTTATCAAAATGTAGTCGTATTGATTAACGCTTCCGTCGTAATTAACGTCCGCTCTAACGGTTTCGTCGCCCTTTAAAATACGAGTGCCGAAATAGTGTCGCTTTACCAGAATATAGTCGTACTGATCGATAGCACCGTCGCCATTAACGTCACCAACGTATAAATCATTGTCGACCGCAAGCGCCAAAACCAGCGAAGACAATAAAATCACCGCGGTAATTATTAACGATAAGGCCCTTTTCATGTTAAACATCCTCTCTATCCAAGATCGGGGGTGTCGGAAAATTCTATAATGCTTTGGTCACAGCCGTGAAGCTCGAAAACGATTATTTCGTTACTTCCCTGCTTAAGCAGAGGTGCGGGTATATACAGCGTTTTTTGAGGACCCGCATCGTTCCAATAGCGTCCTACGTTAAAGCCGTTAACGACGACAAAGCCCTTATGAAATCCGTCGAGCCTTAAGAAGCTGTCGCCGATCTCACCCTGTATATCAAGTATACCGCGCCTGAAGGTACAGGGCTTATCATTTTCAAGAGACGAAGCAAATACAAGACCCGAAAGATCATCCATAGTAAGCGGATACATCGTCCAACCGAACAAATACTGCTGTCCGAGACGTGCACAGCGCACAAGACCCTTTTCGTTATCCGCCATCTCTGTGCCGTAATTGACTCTGCCGAGATTTTCGATGAGGATATCGATCTTAACGCTATCAATTCCGTCGCACTTTATGATGATTTCATCGTCGCGACGGTCGCGCTCCTTAATACCCATAAGGGTTCCGTTAACAAACACAAGTGCACGGTCGCGTATCGGATCGATAATAAGCGGAGCCTCGATCTTGTAATCTATCACGGTAGAATAAAGCGTAAATCCGAAATCTGCGCCGAGCTCCTCCATCGTCTTGCTGTGCGAAGACCTGACCGCATTTGAAATGTTGTCGAGATTATCAAACAGATAAGCGCATTCGTTAAGCGAAAGCTTGCCGTAAGCACGCTTAGGTGTGTTCTCTACCGTAAGCTCGGGAAGATCGTCGAAATACTTTTCGGCAACCGCACGAACCTCGTAAAAGCGTTTGGTGAGGTCTCCTGCTTCCGAAAGCGCAGCATCGTAATCGTAGCTCGTTGTCTGCGGAGAATATTTTTCATACATATTCGCGCCGTTATTGAATGCAAAGTTGGTGCCGCCGCAGAACATATAAAAGTTCACGTTGCCGCCCGCACCGAGCATTCCGTCAAGCTGCTCGGCAACGTCGTCGGGCACCCTGCGGTTGTGAGGGCCGTACCAGGAGTCAAACCAGCCCTCCCAAAACTCAGAGCACATAAGGGGCTCTTTTTTATTGCTTTTTGAAGCAATAAAATCAAAGCTTTCCTTCCAACGGGAGCCGAAATTACCTGTCTTAAGCAGGCCGTCGACTGTACCGCCGCCGAAGAAGAAATCCGAAGGACCGTCGGAGGTAAACAGAACGACGTCAATATTGCTCTTGCGATAGTAATCGGCAAGGAATCGGATATATTCGTGATCGTTGCCGAAGGAGCCGTATTCGTTTTCAACCTGAAGCATTATCACATTGCCGCCGTTTGTTATAAGACGCGGACGTACTATTTCAAAGATTTTGTCGAGATATCGTGTCTCGTATTTCAGAAATTCCTCGTCCATACAGCGGATATGCATGTTTTTATGAGTGAGAAGCCACGAGGGCAGTCCGCCGTAATCCCATTCCGCGCAAATGTAGGGACCCGGGCGAATTATGCAAAGCAGCCCGAGCTCGTTTGCAATATCTATAAACCTGCCAAGGTCGAGCATACCGGTAAAGTCGAACTCGCCCTCCCTACGCTCGTGCAAATTCCAGCAAATATACGTTTCTACGGTGTTGAAGCCGCATTGCTTCAGCTTTAGCAGTCTGTCGTGCCAATACTCGGGCACGGTACGGAAATAGTGAATAGATCCGGAAAGTATCTGTATCGGCTTTTCATTGAGATAAAACTTGTCGTCAATATAAGTAAAGGTTCCCATTCTATTCCTCCGTGCTGACCGTTATTTGAGTCTTATTTTCAATATCAAAGTGTTTAAAGTAACGTTCCTCTGCGGGTATCCATACGTTTTGGAACGCTTCGTACGCATCTCTTCCGTTACGATTGATAATACGTTTTTTCTGTTCCTCACAAGAAACCGTAAAAAACAACGAAACGTCGGGGCTCAATCCGTTTTCGGGATGCAGACTATATGCGCCCTCGATAATCAAAGCCTTATCGCAAGGCACGATAACCGTTTCGGTAATACAGCCTTTTTTACAGTCAAAAACGCCGTACTCAAACGTTTTTTTAACGAAAGCCCTCGACGCCACCTCATTTTTGAAGCGTTCGACGTCAAAGTTTCCCGAGTACTCCTCGAGCATAAGCTGCCCCTGCACACGCGGACGGTAGAAATCATCGGTATGTATAACCGGATAACCGAATCGTGAGGCAAATGTTGTCTTGCCCGACGCAGCCCTGCCGTCAATCGCGATGATCATCCTGCGGTCTAAGTCAAAATCGTTGATTTTCTCAAGAACGAGGCGATATGCCTCATCTGCATTAATTCTCATTCTTTTCCGCTACTATTCGTTTGATGTTTTCGAGCACCGAATAGGGTATCTGCATATTTCCCTGCCCAATGCCGATCTCGATATGTGGCTTCATTTTCGCGTGGTAATCGGTTCCGCCCGAGATTTCGAGTCCGAGCTCCGCCGCAAGCGATTGAAAATAATCCTGCATTTCATCGGTATACTCGTTGTAATAGCCCTCTATACCGCAAAGACCGACTCGCTTCAAACCTTCAAGAAAAGTCCTGAGATCTGCATCGTTCAGTCTTATAAGATGCGGATGTGCTACGAATGCGACACCGCCGATATCGTTAATCAGCCGTACAGCCTCATCAGCTGTAAGCGCCTGTGTACCGTCGTAGGCGGGTCTGCCGTTCGCGAGGTATTTATCGAAGCCCTCTTTAACGCTTGCAACATAGCCCTTTTCCATAAGGATACGAGCAAAATGAGCCCTGCCGATAAGCCCCGAGGGAGCGATGGCGAGTGCCTCGTCCATCGTAACGTCAAAGCCGAGTTTCTGCAGGTTTTCACAGGTATTAACGGTTCTCTGCCAACGCACTTCATTGATTTTTTTGAGCGCATCCCTGAGAATCTCGCTTTTATGATCGATATAAAAGCCCAGAATATGCGTTTCGGTTGCAGATTGAACCGAAAATTCGATAGCGGGAACAACCTCAACGCCGTATTTCCTGCCTGCCTCGAGCGCTTCATCGATACCCGCGACGGTATCATGATCGGACAAGGCAACAGCCCTTAATCCCCTCTCGGCGGCGTGACGGACCAGCTCTGTCGGCGTCATCGAACCGTCAGAGCAATTTGAATGTGTGTGAAGATCTATTTATCCATATTATTCTTCGTCTTTTCTTACGTGAATGCCCTTAAGGCGCATAAAGTGATTGGAAAGGCGGATTTCTTTATCGGACGGAGGGACCGTGTCGAAAAAGTGATTATATCCGTAGGTGTCCTTATATACCGCCTTTTGCTCGGTTCCGTCGGTCCAGCGTATGATGACCTTATCGCCCGAATCGAGGACGCATTCGTCTACAAGATAGCTCATATGCCGTAGACCTCGCTGAACTTCTTATCGAGATAAGCAACGTACACGTCGGGATCAAACTCGCCGCATACCATATTGAACAGATCGGTCGGATCGTAAAGACAGCCGAATTTCCAGATCCTTTCACGAAGCCAATCATTGATAGCCGTAAGCTTACCCGATTTTACGGCAGCTTCAACGTCAACGTCCTTCTTCATTTCCTCGAGGAGCTGTGCGCCGTAGGCGGAGCCGAGCGCGTACGACGGGAAATAGCCTATATTTGCGTTCGACCAATGCGAATCCTGAAGAACACCGTGCTTATCATCGGGAACGTCCACGCCAAGATACTCCTTGTAGAGACGATTCCATTCTGCGGGAAGCTCCTTTGCGGTTATCTCGCCCGCCATCATCTTTTTCTCAAGCTCATAACGGACCATTACGTGCAAGGAGTAGGTGAGCTCGTCTGCCTCGGTGCGTATAAGCGAGGGCTCGGATCTGTTTATCATACGGTAGAATTCATCCTCCGAAACGCCAGACAGCTGTTCGGGAAATTCCTTCTTGAGGAACGGAAGTATAAGCGCACAGAAGATCTTGCTTCTGCCGATGATATTCTCGTAAAAGCGGGACTGACTTTCGTGTATAGCCATCGAAACACCGCCCTCAAGCGTAGTGCGGAAAAGCTCGGGCATCGAGTTAAGCTCGTAAAGCGCGTGTCCGCACTCATGGACGACGCTGTAAAGCGAGCTCGCGAGGTTATCCTCGTAGTAATGCGTTGTAATACGAACGTCCTTGGACGTGAAGTTAATAGTAAAGGGATGCTCGGTCTCGCCGACGCCGAAGTGCTTGCGGTCGATGTCCATAACGTCAACCAAATAGTCGGTAAATTTTTCCTGCTGAGCCTTGGGATAGTTAAGCTTCAGCTTGGAATCGTCTATCTGCTCAGCCTTACATACGCGTTCGATGAGCGGAACAAGCTTTTCGCGCAGTGCGGCAAAGAAGAGGTCGCATTTTTCGACCGTGAGACCGCGCTCGTACTTATCAAGGCAGACCTCGTAGGGATCCTTATCGGGATCGGTATAGGACGCGAAGCGCTTGAGCGTGTCGAAGGTCTTCTGCAAATACGGCTCGAAGGATGCATAATCGTTATTCTCCTTCGCCTTATGCCATACAGAAGACGATTCGGTGAGATGAACCTGAAAGTCGATCATTTCCTGCATAGGGATCTTACGCGTATTGTCGTATTCACGGTAAAGCTCACTGACCTTTCTGCGATCGATTTCGGAAAGCGAATCGCTGTTCGCATTCAAGACCTCGAGAGCTTCAATGAACCGAGGTGCAGTTATAAGCTCGTAGCTCATACGCGAGATTTCTCCAAGGGTGAGAGCACGTATTTCGACACTTCCCTCGGGAGCCACCGTGTCGCCGTCATAGTAAAGTATACCTGCCGCGTGATTCAGTGCAGAGTTTGTATTTTCGAATTGCTCTATCTGCTTAAGTGCTTCGTTTACTGTCATAATAAACCTCTTATACCTTTATTTTTTGCCATTGACCGCTGAAGAACCGCTTCATAGAAAAGCCGAGACGCATATACTGATCGAGAATGAGGCTGACCCATGCGCCAAACAAGCCAAATCCTGCGGGATAGCACAACAGATATGCGCTGAGCGGTCGTATGATACCTATACATATCGCAGAAGTAAAGGCAACGTATTTTGTGTCGCCCGCGCCGCGCAACGCACCGTTATAGATAACCTGAGAGATCTGTCCCGGAGCGCAAACAGCGATGAAATACGTAAGTATCGTACCGTTTTTGATAACGTAGTCATAATGTATATCGGCAGGATCCGCGAAGAGACGTACCATCCAGCCACCCGCAAAGATCATAAATACGATAAGCAAAGCGGAAATGGCAACGCCGATCCTCTGACCCGCCTTAGCATAAAGCGTCGAAAGATCGGGACGCTTTTTGCCGAGATTCTGTCCGATGAGTGCGCTTGCCGCGACACTTAATCCGTCACCGCAGGCAAACGAGACGGTAAGTATGTTCATTGCGATAATATGCGTGCCATACTCGGCGGTACCGAGCTCTGCGACAAGCTTGGCGTATATAAAGAATCCGACTCGCATAAACAGCTGCTCGGTTCCCGCGCCCAAGGACACCTTACCGATAGTCTTGATAAGCGGAAGCCTCCATTTAAGCATACCGAGAAAATCGAACCTGAGATATCTTCCCTTCCGCAGTATCGAGAAAAAGCTCATCGAGAAGGATGCGATATTACCTATAAGCGTCGCTATAGCCGCACCCTTGACACCAAGCTCGGGAAATATCCAGAGACCGTTGATCAAAAATGCGTTGAAAATGACGTTGGTAACGTTGGCGACGATGTTGGTCGTCATCGAGATCTTCGTATTTCCGCTTGCACGCTGTGCGGCGTTGATGATCATGCCGAACGACGTGAACATAAGTCCGATCATGGTTATACGGAAATAGATCAATGCATATTCAAGGGTATCCTCGTTCGCCCCTGCAAGGTTCAGCAACGGTTCCGCAACAAGTACTGCCGTGCCGCAAAGCACGACGGCAAGTACCGCAACGAGCCCGAGAGCCTGCGCAAGGGTGTCGTTTGCACCCCGCTGATCGCCCTGCCCCTTACGTCGCGAAACTATAGTCGTAACCGCAATGCTCATTGCAAAGAATACGGCGTAGAATATCATTCGCGGCTGTGTTGTAAGTCCTACGGCAGCAACCGCATTGATACCCTGAGTCGACACCATTATTGAGTCGAATATGTTTACAAGACTCATAAGCACAGACTCGACCATTGCCGGCCAAGCGATCTTCAGGAACTTTTTATATAGAGCGCCCGTCGTCGGTATATCTCCGTGCTTTTCGATTTTTCGGGACATTCCCGATGATGTGAATAAATCAGTGAATTTCATTATGCGTGATAAAGCTTTTTGGTTTGATAGCAGGGCTCGCAGGTTAAATTGATCCCGAGCTTTTTAAGTAATTTTTCGTCAACCTGAGAGAGCAATACGGAGGAATGCATTTCGCATCCGCCGAGCTTTTTAAGCTGATCGAGGGCGAGTCGAGCATTCGGATCGGTAACCGCACAGACCGAAAGCGCAATAAGAATTTCATCGGTATGGAGTCGCGGATTATTGTTTCCGAGATGCTCTGTCTTGAGCTCCTGAATAGGCTCGATTACCTCGGGAGAAATAAGAAGCACCTCGTTGTCTATCCCCGCAAGCGCCTTCAGCGCGTTGAGAAGCATCGCGCTCGATGCACCAAGCAGATCACTCGTCTTACCCGTAATGATCCTTCCGTCGGGAAGCTCGATCGCCGCAGCCGGACCGTTGGTTTCCTCGGCACGCGCATTTGCGGCTGTCGCAACGGTGCGATCATCCTTTGAAATACCGCAATGGCTCATAAGGATTTCTATCTTGCGGATGGCGTTTTCGCCGCCCATTCCCTTACGCTGCTGACAAAGCGCCTCGTAATAGCGTCTGATGATCTCCTGTGTAGCGGCTTCGCGGCAAACGTTATCGTCGCTGATCGCATTGCCTGCCATATTAACACCCATATCGGTGGGAGACTTATAGGGTGACTCGCCGTAGATCCTTTGGAATATCGCCTTAAGAACCGGGAAAATCTCGACGTCTCTGTTATAGTTTACCGTCTGAACGCCGTAAGCCTCAAGATGATAAGGGTCGATGCAGTTAAGGTCGTCAAGATCGGCAGTCGCCGCCTCGTATGCAATATTAACGGGATGATTCAGCGTGAGATTCCATATCGGGAAGGTCTCAAACTTTGCGTATCCCGCCTTTACACCGCGCATATGCTCGTGATAAAGCTGAGACAGGCAGGTCGCCATTTTTCCGCTTCCCGGTCCGGGAGCGGTCATAACTACAAGTCTGCGCGAGGTCTGAATGAATTCGTTTCTGCCGTATCCCTGCTCGCTGACGATAAGCTTGACGTTGGAGGGATAGCCCTCGATGGGATAGTGCTTATAGGTGGTTACACCGAGGTTTTCAAGTCGCTTCTGAAAAGCAACGACAGCAGGCTGAGAATTATACTGAGTAAGCACGACGCTGCCGACGAAAAGACCGCAGGAACGGAAGGCGTCGATAAGACGCAGTACGTCCTGATCGTAGGTTATGCCGAGATCGCCGCGGACCTTATTCTTTTCGATATCGTTACTGCTGATGACGATCACTATTTCAGCCTCGTCCTTAAGAGCCGAAAGCATATCTATCTTGATTCCGGGCTTGAAGCCGGGAAGCACGCGGGAAGCGTGATAATCGTCGAACAGCTTGCCGCCGAACTCAAGATAGAGCTTGCCGCCGAACTGATCGATCCTTTCTCTGATATGTCGAGTCTGCAGCTCAACGTATTTTTCACAATCAAAACCAAGCTTTTTCATTTTATGACCTCATCTGATAATATCGTTTCAAGACTCTCGAGCGAAGGAAGTACTCTTCTTCCCGCAGAGTCGAGCTTTTTATGACTTTGATGACCGCATGCTACAAGCATACAGTCAGAGCCGACAAGAGAAGCGACCTCGCTATCGTGATCCATATCACCGATAAACAGCACCTCACTCGGAGGAATACCGTTTTTCAGGATAAAATCGCGGGTACGCTCCGCCTTACTGCCGACAAAGCAGTCGTCGGACGCAACGATTTTCTCAAAGTAACCGGAAATGCCGAACTCCTCGAGATACGGAATTATCTTTTCGCTTCTGCTGGAGGAATAAATATACTGTTTTATTCCCGCATCCGAAATACGTGAAAGCAGCCTTATCGCGTTATTGAAGAGCGGACATTCGTTAAGATGCGAAGCCCAAAGACGGTCGAACTCAACAGAAAGTGCTTCCATCGACTCAACGGACATATCCATAACGGTTTCGTAAAATTTTACAATCGGGACCTCAACGGTATCACGGTAGTGCTCGAAGGTTATTCTCGGCAGACCCCTTGCGTCAAGCATATCGTTAACGGCGTCGCAGGTAGGTCGTGCATCGTCGAAGAGTGTGCCGTTCCAGTCCCAAAATATATATTTATAACTCATATAATACCTCTTATAATCGTTAACAATTTATATTAACATATCAAAGGATTTTTTTCAACACTTTTCTCGACGCATTTGCATATTTTTACCAAATTAAAACACCTCGGGCAAAAAGCCCGAGGCATTTCAAATTACTTTTGCTTAAGTGCTCTTTCAAGCCAGATCGTACCGATATCGAATGCGTCGTAGAAGTTCTTCTTTTCGCACTGCTTGACTACCTTTTCGTTAAACGAAATTTCGTCGTCGGTATTCTGTATCTGTACAAGAACTCTTGTGGCAACCTCAATATCGCCGACCTTTTTGGCATCCAGAATATTCATAAAGAGAATGAACTTATCATCGGGATTGCCGTAGAAGACGAATCGACCCTGGCGGACAAGAGGCTTGCCTTTGTACATAAGTGTCTTCATTGGGTTCAACCTTTCTTGCCGTCTGTATTGATGAAGTCCTCTACCAACGTGCGCAGAAGCTCATCGCGGTCAATCTTGGAGATGATCGCACGGGAGTTATTGTAATTCGTGATATAAGTCGGATCCTCGGAAATAATGTAGCCGACGATCTGATTAAGGGGGTTATATCCCTTTTCAACGAGAGCATCGTAAACGCTTTGAAGCTTTTCACGCATTGCTTCTCTGTTTTGCTCCTTAATGGGGAACATAATTGTTTTTTGCTTATTATCGACCGTTTTTTGGCTTTTATCCAACATTTTCAACCCTCCTTGACCGATATTCAGATAGCTGTTTAAATCATTATACAACAAACTTTTGTTCTTTGCAAGTCTTTTTGACTATTTAATTTTTTCGTTTTTATGAACGAAGGACTATTCCCTGCTCCTTATCGAGCTTCTTGAGTATCTTCTTGACGCCTGCATCTGCCTCTTCGTCGGTCATCGTCTTATCCGCGAGACGGAATACGAGACGTACCGCTACACTCTTCTTGCCCTCCTCGACGCCCTTTCCACGGTATACGTCGAAGACGAAAGCGTCCTCGAGCGACTTGCCTGCGTAGGAACGGATATCGGCAAGAAGCTTACCGACCTCGTGATCCTTATCACAGATAAGCGCAAGGTCTCTTTCCATTGCGGGATATACCGGAAGCGGAATATAGCCGCGTTCATTCTTCACGGAATCGTAAAGTGCCTCGGTGGAGATGATCGCCGCGCAAACACCTCTGGGAAGATCGTAGTTTTCGCAAACGAGAGGATGAACCTCACCGATGGTACCGATAACGCTACCGTTAACGAGCACCTGAGCGCATCTGCCGGGGTGGAACGAGGGATCGCTGTCCACCGCAACGTATTCACGCTTGCAGATATTCAGACGCGTAAAGAGCGCCTCGGCGTCCGCCTTGAGCTGATAAAATCCGCCGCAATCGGGTGTGAAAGCGAAGCAGAGCGACTTCTTTTCGTCGGAAAGATCGCCGTCACGGAAGTAAAGCGTCATAATTTCAAACATACGACACTTTTCCACTTTTCTGTTCACATTTCTTTCGAGAACCTCGAGCATCGAAGGAAGCGGATGGGTTCTCATGACCGAGGTATCCTCTCCGAGAGGATTGATGAGTCGGATAAAGTCGCGGAGCTTGCTGTCTGCGGGTACGTTGATCTTATCGAGCGTTTTGGGCGAAACGAAGGAATAGGTGCAGGTCTCGCAGTATCCGAGTCCCGCCATACAGTCGTCGATCCTGTAGCGGAACGCCTCGTGAGGAGTTCTTCCGCCGAGGTCGGCTGCGCCCTTGAACATAGTGGGCTCGATATTGTCAAAGCCGTAAAGTCTTACGACCTCCTCTGCAATATCAGCGGTATTGATGATATCGCTTCTGTAGGGAGGAACGATAAGTCCGCCCTTACCGTCGGAGATCAATTCAACCGATGCGAGGATCTTATCCATCTCGTCGTCGGAAATGTTGGTTCCGAGGAGGGCATTGACGCGTGCACGGTCGTAAGCAACGACACGCTCGGAAACGTCGGCGTTATTGATATCGATAATACCCTCAACGACCTCGCCGCATCCGAGAAGCGTCACAAGCTCTGCAGCACGGTCGACAGCGGGAAGCGTATTAACTGCGGGGAGACCCTTTTCAAACTTAGCCGAGCTTTCGGTACGGAGACCGACAGCCTTGGAGGTCTTACGGATGCTTTCGCGAGCAAAATTCGCACTTTCAAACACGACCGTGGTGGTAGTATCGAGAATTTCGCTGTTTTCACCGCCCATTACGCCCGCAAGTGCAACAGCACGGGAGCCGTCTGCGATAACAAGCATTTCGGGAGAAAGCTTTCTGGTAATACCGTCGAGAGTGACGATCTCCTCGCCCTCATTCGCATTACGAACGTTGATCTCGCGGCTCTTAATGTATTCGTAGTCAAATGCGTGCATAGGCTGACCGTATTCGAGCATTACGAAGTTGGTGATATCGACGATATTATTGATAGGTCTCACGCCTGCAGCACGGAGCTTTGCGCGCAGCCAGAGGGGCGAAGGACCGATCTTGACGTTTTTGATAACTCTTGCGGTATAACGCGGGCAAAGCTCGTTATTCAAAACGTTGACCTTAATGTAGTCGGTCACCTTTTCGCCTGCGGTTTCGGTAACCTTGGGCTCGGGAAGTCTGGTTTCCGCGCCGAAGGTAGCAGCAGCCTCGCGTGCAATTCCGATATAGGAAAGGCAGTCGGGACGGTTAAAGGTAAGCTCGAATTCAACGATGGTGTCGTTAAGCTTGCAGACGTCGCGAATATCGTCGCCGAGATTGCATTCCTCCTCAAGAAGGAAGATGCCGTCCTCTATGGCATAGGGAAAGTCGTTAACGGTCAGTCCAAGCTCGGAAAGCGAGCATAGCATACCCTGAGAAACAACGCCGCGGAGCTTGCCGCTCTTGATGGTCTTGCCGCCGGGGAGCTTCGCTCCATCGAGGCACACGGGAACGATATCGCCCGCCTTGACGTTCTGCGCTCCGGTGACGATCTGGCGGATCTCGCCATCGCCGACGTCGATCTGACAAATGATAAGATGGTCGGAGTCGGGGTGTGGTTCGGTTGACATAATTTTACCAACGACAACCTTTTCGATATCGCTGCCCAAAACCTTGTAGCCCTCAACCTTTGTGCCGGTCATAGTCATTTCGTCACAGAAGGTCTTTATATCGTCGGGTACGTTTACATAATCTTTAAGCCAGTTAAGTGATACTTCCATTTCAAATGTTCCTCCCTAAATTAAAACTGCTTGAGGAAGCGTGCGTCGTTTTCGAACATCAGGCGAAGGTCATCGATACCGGACATGACCATTGCGACACGCTCAACGCCCATACCGAAGGCAAAGCCGGTATATACGTCGGGGTCGATTCCGCCCGCGCGCAATACGTTGGGGTGGACCATACCTGAGCCGAGTATTTCCATCCATCCCTCACCCTTGCACAGACGGCAGCCCTTGCCTCCGCATACGAAGCAGGAAACGTCAACCTCTGCCGAGGGCTCGGTGAACGGGAAATTGTGAGGACGGAAGCGAGTCTTGGTTTCGGGACCGAACATAGTCTTTGCAAACTGCGAAAGGATGCCCTTAAGGTCTCCCATAGTGATGCCCTTATCGATAACCAGACCCTCGAGCTGATGGAACATCGGAGAGTGAGATGCATCGGCAACGTCGCTTCTGTAAACTCTGCCCGGGGAGATAATACGGATGGGAGGAGTGAGTCCGCGCATCGCACGAATCTGTACGGGCGAGGTCTGGGTACGGAGCAGCGTATTCTCGGTTATGTAGAAGGTGTCCTGAAAATCGCGTGAGGGATGGTCGGCAGGTGCGTTGAGTGCGTCAAAATTGTTGTTGACGGTTTCCACCTCGGGACCCTCTGCAACCGAAAAGCCCATATCGATAAAAATCTCGGTCATACGCTCAAGCGCACGTGTGATAGGATGGATATGTCCCGCGTTTGGGGCAACGGCATCATAGGTGACGTCAAGCTTTTCCTCGGCGAGACTCCTTGCGAGAGCGAGCTTTTTAAGCTCTGCACCGCGAACCTCAAGCGCCTCCTCGATGCAATTTCTGACCTCGTTGGCGATAGCGCCGATAACGGGGCGTTCCTCGGGAGAAAGCGAGCCCATTCCGCGAAGAATTGCAGTGAGTGCGCCCTTTTTACCGAGATATTTGATTCTGATTTCCTCAAGTGAGGTATCCGCAGCGGCGATCTCCGCCACAGCGGTCGTTTTTATTGATTCGAGCTGTGATTTCATTTGAATCTGCCTTTCGATACTATATACTATTCAAGATAATCCTTGAGCTTTTTGGATCTGCTGGGATGGCGAAGCTTACGGAGCGCCTTTGCTTCTATCTGACGGATACGCTCACGGGTGATGTCGAACACCTTGCCCACCTCCTCAAGCGTGCGGGGTCTGCCGTCTTCGAGACCGAATCTGAGCTTCAAAACAGCCTCTTCGCGGGGAGTGAGGGTGTGAAGCACCTCGAGAAGATGCTCGCGGAGCATCTGGTAAGAAGCGGCATCGGCAGGCGCGGGGGTATTATCGTCTGCGATAAAGTCGCCGAGATGGGAGTCCTCCTCCTCACCGATAGGCATTTCGAGCGATACCGGCTCCTGCGCGATCTTGAGAATATCGCGGACCTTATCGACGGGCATATCCATTTCCTTTGCGATTTCCTCGTCAAGAGGATCTCTTCCCTTTTCCTGAAGAAGCTGACGCGATACTCTGAGCACCTTATTGATAGTCTCGACCATATGAACGGGGATTCTGATGGTTCTTGCCTGATCGGCAATAGCACGGGTGATAGCCTGTCTGATCCACCAGGTAGCGTAGGTCGAGAACTTAAAGCCCTTTCCGTAGTCGAACTTTTCGGCAGCCTTCATAAGACCGAGGTTACCCTCCTGAATAAGGTCGAGGAAGAACATGCCGCGGTTTACATAACGTTTTGCGATACTTACTACCAAACGAAGGTTTGCTTCTACGAGCTGCTGCTTAGCGAGAAGGTCGCCGTGAGACATACGGTTTGCAAGCTCAAGCTCCTTTTCCGCTGAAAGAAGCGGAACCTTACCTATTTCCTTAAGATACATTCTGACGGGATCGTCTATAGAGACGCCTTCCTGAGTAAGAAGGGTGTCGACGTCCTCGGGTGTTTCCTCAAAATCCTCGTTTTCGATATCCTCCTCGGATAGATCGAATACAGCCTCGAGATGCTCGGTCGCGATCTCGATTCCGTTGCGTTCGAGTGCTTCGCACACCTTTTCGAGCTTTTCGACAGACACGTCTGTGTCGGCAAGTGCCTCAAGAATCTCAGCTATCTTGATGCTTCCCTTGCTCTTTGCCTCTTCGATCTTTTCGGGTGCAAAGCCGGACAAATCCTTATCCATTGTTTTCCTCCTGTATGTTAGACTTTTTGTTTTTGATTTTAGCAAGGTATTCATTCAAGGCGTTTAACGGGTCCGCCTCGATTTTTTTATCGTATTCGTTACGCTCGCGAAGCTCCTTCAACGCGGTTATATGGGAGTTGAGCGCGGTTAACGTAATGTCGCCAAGCTCGAGCCGCGAAGCTCTGCAATTTTCAAGAGCGCCGATCTCCTTGGCGGTAAGGACGCCGTCCTTCGAAAGGACGATTTCCCTGCCCTCCGAAAAATCTTCACGGAAGAGAGAGAATATTTTTTTATTAAGCGCAGTAGCAAAATCGTTTTCGTCAAGCCGCTTCACCGCCTCGGGTCCGAAGTCGCTTCTTATAAGCAAAAGCCCGAGTATCGATTCCTCGTGTGATGCCTCGGACGAGAACCGAAGCTTATCGCTGTTTGCGCTTCCTCCGAATCCGCTTTGCTCGCGCAGAGCGTTGTTCACGATTTCCTTTTTGATCCTTGCGTCCTGCCGCTTTGCCTTACGCTCCACCTCTGTGCGGATCGATTCGGCGGTCAGCTTAAGCTTTTCCGCGGCACGTGCGGCATAAACCTCGCGCTCGGGTCGCGATGCAAACGTCGCAATGAATTTCGTGATCTCCTCGACTGCACGAAGCTTATCCTCAGCAACCGTCACGTCGTATCTCGAAATGATCTCGTCAATACGATAATCTATCTGTCCCGAGCTTCCGGTAAGCTTTGCACGGAAGGAATCTGCACCGAATCGCTTTATATATTCGTCGGGGTCCTTAGCCTCGGTACCGAGGTTCAATATTTTTGTATCGACTCCGACCTGATTGAGCAGCTCGATACCCTTTAAGGTAGCCTTTCTTCCCGCTTTATCGATATCGTATGCGAGATAAACGGTACGGCAATAACGCGCGATAATACGGGCATGCTCGGGAGTGATAGCGGTTCCCAGAGTCGCAATCGCATTGTCAAAGCCTGCTTGGTGCATAGCGATCGCATCGGGCGCACCTTCGCAAAGGATCAGCGTTCCAGACTCGCTGTTTTTTGCAAAATTCAATGCAAAAAGCACACGGCTCTTTTTAAATACCGGCGTATCCGAGGTATTAACGTACTTACGCTCGTCGTTTTCGTTCAATCTGCGTCCGCTGAACGCCACGACCTCGCCGTCAACGTCGAAGACCGGGAACATCAGTCGGTTTCGGAACATATCGTAAAGCTTGCCATTTTTCTTGCTTTCTCCGCCCAAAAACGCAGTCCGTATTTCAAGTGCATTGAAGCCCTTTGAAACAAGATAGTCGCAAAGCGGAGCCCTGCCGAAGGGTGCGTCGGGTGCAAAGCCGATGCCGAATCGCTTGACGGTAGTGGAATTAAAGCCGCGCTTATCAAGATATGCGCGTGCATCAGCCCCCTCGGGAGCCAGAAGGGATTTATAGAAAAACCTTGCCGCCTCACGGTTAAGCTCAAGCAGCCTGTCGCGCTTTACGGTAGGCTCGTGCGGCTTACGGCTTTCATAGTTTTCCTCGACCTTTATGCCTGCACGCTTTGCAAGAAACTCGATTGCCTCACGGTATTCGATATTTTCGGTCTGCATAACGAAGGTGACGACGTCGCCGCCCGCGCCGCAGCCGAAGCAATAATAGCTCGACGTCGACGGGAACACGGTAAAGGAGGGAGTGCGCTCGCTGTGAAACGGGCAATTACCGACGAGGTTACTTCCCGCACGCTTCAGCGTCACGACTCTGCCGATAACTTCTTCGATATTATTCCGAAGTTTAAGCTCTTCGAGAAATTCGCGTGTAAACGCCATATTCGCACTCCTTTCATAAGTTTACATAATTAGTTTATTTGTATTGCCAGACCTTGGGCACGAACAGCTCGTTAAAGCAGCCGAGCGCGTATCTGTCGGTCATACCTGCGATAAAGTCTGCAGTCACGACAGAGATGCCGTCGCGCTCTGCATATTTCATATATTCGTTGGGGATCTGCTCGGGATGAGCAAAGAAATGCTCGTAAAGGAAGGTTATCATATTGACGACCTTGCCGTCCTCGCCCTTTGCCTTTTCGTTACGGTAGACACGGTCGAACATAAAGTCGCGAAGCCTGTCCATCGCGGTTCCGTAGGGCTCGGTGAGTCCGATGCCGTTTTCGACGCCGTTTTCGATGGCGGCAGTAACGAGTGAGGTGATCCTTTGACCGTGGGTGTTGCCCAAAAGCTCACTGATCTCCTTCGGGATATCGGCGATATTGAGTATCCCTGCCCTTGCGGCATCGTCGATATCGTGATTGATATAAGCGATCCTATCGGCAACCTTGATTATCCTGCCCTCAAGGGTAGATGCGGGCTCGTCGCCGGTATGGCAGAGTATCGCGTCACGCACTTCAAAGGTAAGGTTAAGCCCCTCGCCCTCGTTTTCGAGATAATCGACTACGCGCAGGCTCTGCTCGTTATGGCGGAAGCCCTCGGGAAGAAGATAGTCAAGCGCTCTTTCGCCCGAATGGCCGAAGGGAGTATGACCGAGATCGTGACCGAGCGCTGCCGCCTCGGTAAGATCCTCGTTAAGACGCAGGGCTCGAGCGATGGTACGCGCGATCTGTGCGACCTCGAGGGTGTGGGTAAGACGAGTCCTGTAATGGTCGCCCTCGGGTGCGAGGAACACCTGCATCTTATGCATTAGTCTGCGGAAGCTTTTCGAATGAATAATTCTGTCACGGTCGCGCTGAAACTCGGTTCTGACCGGGCATTCCTTGACGGGGTACATCCTTCCGCGCGTATTTTTTACAAAAAAAGCATCTTTGCAAAGAAACGCCTCTTCATATGCAAGCGTGCTGTCTTTAATCATAAAACGCATCTCCAAAAACGGTCGAAAAAACCTTTGTACACAATTATATACGCTCATTTTTCATCTTTTACTTTTTTGTTGCCGATTTTTTTGAAAAACATAAAAATTAATAGATTCTTTTTAATATTATAACTTGTCTTTTTTAGAAATTAATGGTATACTTTAATTTGTATTATTATGATCGGGTGACAAAATGTTTGGATACATACGTCCCGTAAAGGGCGAGCTTTACGTGAAGGACAGTGAGCTATATTCTGCCGTGTACTGCGGGCTTTGCAGATACGGCGGCAAAAACATATCGCACCTCACAAGATGGCTTTTGAATTACGATTTCGTTTTGCTGGCGCTTTTAAGAATGTCGCTGACAAACGAATCGGTTTGCATTGAAAAGAAAAGATGCCCGTACAAGCTGAGAAAAAAGGCTTGTGCCTGCGCCGACGACAGCTACGGCTTTGTTTGCTCAGCATTCGGGCTTTTGACCTATGGCAAGCTTTTGGATGACATCAACGACGAAAAGGGCGTAAAGCGCTTTTTCAAAAGGCTCGTTAAGCCGGTTTTCTCGCACATCAAGAAAAAGTCCGACACCTACGAAGGGCTGTGGGATATCGTTTCTGCGGGTTTGACGGCAACAGACGTAGCCGAAAAGGAGAGCTGTGCCTCGGTCGACAGAGCCGCCGACGGATTTGCGACGATGATGAAGAAGATAGCGTCATACGGACTCGAGGGCAACACAAGGCTTATTGCCGAGCAATGCGGCTACCACATAGGCAGATTTATTTATATTGCCGACGCGTTTGACGATATCGAAAGTGACAGCAAGAGCTGTAACTACAATCCCCTGCTGTTAAAATACGGCGACGTCGAAGGGGTTTTGAGTCATTCCAAAGAGATCTGCGAAACACTCTACGACAGTCTGAATGCATTTTCAAACCATTACGCGCTGGCTACCGACGCGGAGCTTACAGCAAACGACAGATTGATTTTTAACATTACCGAGCTTGGCGGACGCCAGACGGTAAGACGCATAACAGAAAGGAAAAGCAAATGAAGAATCCTTACGAGGTCCTTGGCGTTCACGAAAACGCCTCTGACGAGGAGATCAAAAAGGCATACAGAGCACTTGCCAAGAAATATCATCCCGACAGCTACGCAGACGACGCGTTGAGAGAACTTGCAACCGAAAAGATGAAGGAGATCAACAACGCGTACGATATGATCCAGAAGGAGCGTGCAAGCGGCGGAAGAAGCGGCGGAGCCTATTCCAACGCAGGCGGCTTCAACGGAAATCCGTACGGGAGCGGCGACACGGGATATTCGCGCATCCGACGTCTTATCAATCAGGGCAGGATCGACGAGGCGGAAACGCTTCTCAACGGCATTTCCGACAAAAACGGCGAATGGCATTTCCTTATGAGCCTTATATTTTACCGCAAGGGATGGATGCAGGACGCCCGCAACGAGATAAATCTCGCTTGCCAGATGGACCCCTACAATCAGGAATACAGAGCTTTTCAGCAAAGAATGAGCAGCGGCTCGTTTACAAGTCCTTATGCCGGCAGAAACGTTAATACTCAGGGCGGCTGCAGCGGCTGCGATATGTGCCAGGCTTTGCTTTGCGCCGACTGCTGCTGCGAGTGCATGGGCAGCGACTGCATAACCTGCTGCTGATATGAAAAAGTACGGAAAGACGGCATTTGCCGGTATTTTCACGGCGTTATGCTTTATATTTCTCTTCATCGGCTCGCTGTTCCAAACCCTTGATCTGAGCGCCGCTGCGTTGGGAAGCATCGTGATCCTCATCGCTTACGTTGAATTGGGAACCGCATATTCTTTAGGAGTGTATCTCAGCGCGAGCATACTCTCGTTTCTTCTTTTGCCCTATAAATCAGCCGCGATCGTTTTCGCGTTCTTTGCGGGCTTCTACCCCGTTTTAAAGGTCACGCTCAACAAGATCAAGCCGCTACCGCTTTCGTATGCGGTACGCATATTATGCTTCAACGTATTTCTCACGCTTGCAATACTTGCTGCAACGTTCATCTTCCACGTCGAGGCGGAATATCTCGTGTTTGAGATTATTTTGTACCTGCTCTGCAACGTCACCTTCGTGGTTTACGATCTTGCGCTCGAAAGAGTCGCGGTATACTACGTAAATAAAATAAGGCCCAAGCTTTTTAAGTAGCTTTCGGTTGACAAAATTAATTACCCGTGATATAATTATATGATATTTTTTTCGGAGGTCGTACATGATAAAAAGCATGACAGGCTACGGACGACACCGCGAGGTGATCGACGGCCGCGACATACTGTGCGAGGTAAAATCGGTGAACAGCCGTTACCTCGACACCAACATCAAGCTCGGCAGGCTCTACAACGCGCTTGAGGAAAAGGTAAAGCAATACGCTTCCACGCGAGTT
Source organism: Clostridia bacterium (assembly GCA_017563195.1). Classification (GTDB taxonomy): domain Bacteria; phylum Bacillota; class Clostridia; order Oscillospirales; family CAG-382; genus Coliplasma. Next base: position 49,029 of record JAFXDO010000066.1, read on the forward strand.
TCGCGAGGCAAGCTCGACATTTATATTTCGATCGACAACATCTCGGGCGACGACAACGGGCTTTCGGTTAACGAAAAGTTCCTCGAAAGCTACGTTTCTCTGCTCCGTGATATAAAGGACAGATATTCGTTGGGCGGCGACGTTACCATCCAGACGGTAGCAGGAAGAAACGAGGTGTTCGTCACCACCCGTCCCGATGAGGACACCGAGGCGGCGGGCAAAGCGTTGCTCACGGTTATGGAAAAGGCGTTCGACGGATTCACCGCGATGCGCGAGGCCGAGGGCGAAAAGCTTGAGGCAGACCTGCTTTCTTATCTCGAGGTGCTCGAGGGCATTCGCGCTTCCATTGCAGAGCGCGCACCAATTTCCGTAAAAGAGAGCAACGAGAAAATGAAGCAGCGCATCAAGGAGCTTCTCGAGGGCGCAAGCTACGACGAAGCACGCCTGCTTACCGAGTGTGCGGTTTTTGCCGACAAGGCGGATATCAGCGAGGAGCTCGCAAGGCTTGATTCTCATTTTTCGCAGTTCAGAAAGATACTCAAGGAAACCGTTCCCGTCGGCAGAAAGCTCGACTTCCTCGTTCAGGAGATGAACCGCGAGGTCAACACTATCGGATCCAAGTGTAACGACGGTGAGATCGCAAGGCAGGTCATCGACGCAAAAAGCTACGTCGAAAAGATCCGCGAACAGATCCAGAACGTTGAATAGGAGTAAGCGATATGAAGCTCATTGACGCCGGCTTCGGCAACTACGTAAACTCCGACAGAATCATTTCTGTCGTTTCTCCCGACTCGCTTCCCGTGAGAAGACTTGTTCAGGATGCCAAAAACGCAGGAAGAATGATCGACGTAAGCTGCGGCAAGAAGACCAAATCGGTGCTTATTACCGACAGTGACCATATAATTTGCTCGGCAAGCGAGCCCGATGAGATCATCAGATCCATCACCGAATAACAGTTTAAAATTATCAAAATAAAGAGGTAAATCGCATTATGATGCTCTATCCCACCGTTGCAGACCTTACCAACGACAAGACCAACCGTTACAGACTCGTTATCGCGACCGCTAAATGCGCTCGCCACCTTATCGACAAGGCTAACGACGAGCACGAGCTCGAAGAAAGCCGCAAGCTTGAGGGCGATCGCTACGTTAAGGACACCAAGAGCGATTACGAGCTTCTTCTTACCGAAAAGCCGGTATCGGTAGCGGTACAGAAGCTTTACGAAGGCAAATACAGCATTATCGAAAGCGAATAATGGAAAAATCCTATGCGTTCGTCCGCATAATCGACATCAATTTCGGCATAGACAAGGAATACTGCTATCACGTTCCCTATGAAATGCGCGACAGCGTCAGGGTCGGCTCCGTTGTCGTTGTGCCGTTCGGGTTTTCGAACAGAAAGCTCAGCGCAGTGATAGTCCGCTTTGAGGACGACAGCGACATTCCGAGGATCAAGAACGTTGACAGCGTGATGCAATATCCGTTTGACGTCCCCGAGGACCTTATCAAGACCTGCGAGTTCATGAAGGAGCGCTTCTTCTGCACCTTCGGAAGCGCATTCAGAACCGTTATTCCTCCCGGAGTAAATCTCGACACCGAGGTTTATTACACGGTGGTCGAGGAATACGACTCAAGCAAGCTCAACGAGCCTGCCGAGTTTCTTGTACGCGAAATACGTCTCAAGGGCTCTATGACCGAACGAGAGATAGTCGGTGAATTCGGCGACGAATGCAAAATACTTTTGAAATCACTCTGCAGGATAAACGCGCTCAAGCGCGAAAGCAGAGTTATTGAAAAGATAAACGAAAAGAATCTGTACACCTATACCCTCACCGTCACTGACGAGGAGGCGGAGGAAATAGCCGAAAACGGCTCGGGGCTTACCGAAAAGCAAAGAGAGCTTATACGCCTGCTTATCAACTATCCCGCCGCAACCATGCGCGAGATCGAGGAGATAGGCGGCTTTTCCGCGGCGATCGTCAACGCAGTCGTAAAGAAGGGCTACGTTGCGAAGCGCGAGACCTCGTTCTTCCGCGAGGCATACAGCTTCAAGGACGTACCTCCCGAGGGTGAATATCAGATATCCGACGAGCAAAGGACCGCCTTGGACGGCATTGCCGAGCTTCTTGACAGCAACTGTGCCAAGGGTGCATTGCTGTTCGGAGTAACCGGAAGCGGAAAGACGAGAGTTTTGACCGAGGCTGCAAAGAAGGTGGTTTCGAGCGGAAAGCAGGTCATAATCCTTCTTCCCGAGATAGGACTCGCGTCGCAAGCAGTAAAGGCATATGCCGCAGCATTCGGCAGCCGACTCGCAGTCATACATTCGATGCTTTCGGTCGGCGAGCGCACAGACACCTACCGCAGGATACAGTCCGGCGAGATCGACGTTATCATCGGCACCAGAAGTGCGGTTTTTGCTCCCTGCCCGAGGCTCGGTATGATAGCCGTTGACGAGGAGCAGGCGCACACCTACAAAAGCGAGATGCAGCCGAAGTACAACGCGGTCGACGTTGCACGGTTCCGTTGCACCGTCTCAAACGCGTTAATGCTGCTCGCGTCGGCAACACCATCGGTGGAAAGCTTTTACAAGGCAAAAAAGGGGATCTATTCCCTATTCACGTTAAAGAACAGATTCGGCGGCGCAGAGCTTCCCGAGGTCATCATCGAGGATATGCGCGACGACGCGATACTGTTTTCCGATAAGCTAATCGGCACGCGTCTTTCAAGCGAGCTTAAATTTGCAAAGGACAATGACAAGCAGGCATTGCTGTTCGTCAACCGCAGAGGTTATAATTCACACATATCCTGCAGGGAATGCGGATTCGTATTCACCTGCCCGAATTGCTCGGTTTCACTTACTCATCACGCTTACGAGGGCAACTCATTAAGGGTCAAGCGTATGTCCTGCCACTATTGCGGGTATACCGCAAGGCTTCCCGAGATATGTCCCACCTGCGGAGGAAACAAGATCGTTTATTCGGGCTTCGGAACGCAAAAGCTCCAAAGCGAGCTTGAAAGCGATTTTCCCGAACTCAAGCTTACGAGAATGGACTCCGACACGACCGGCGGCAAGTTCTCGCACGACAAGCTTATAGATGAATTCGCGAGCGGCGAGACCGATGTTCTTATCGGAACGCAAATGATATCAAAGGGGCTCGACTTCCCCAACGTTACGCTTGCAGGTGCAGTCAGCGTCGACAGCTCGCTGTATATGGATGATTTCCGTGCAGGCGAGCGAACGTTCTCGCTTATAACCCAGCTTGTCGGTCGAGCAGGACGCGCGGGCAAGGGCGGCAAGGCGATATTGCAGACCTATAACCCCGACAACGAAACGCTTCAGCTTGCGGCAACGCAGGATTACGAAAGCTTTTACGAAAGCGAGATACGTCTGCGGAAGGCGGTGCTTTTCCCACCCTTCTGCTCTGTCGCGGTGTTCGGCTTCACGTCGGCATCCGAAAACGACTGTGACGTATATTCGCACAAATTCGAGGCGATGCTCCTTTCGCTCTACGAGCAGGGCTACAAGGACATCAAGATAATCAAATACGGACCGCATAAAAGCGGTATATATAAGATAATGGGCAAGTACCGTCAGCGCATGATAATCAAGTACAAGGACTGTGCGCGCACGCGTGAGTTTCTCGCAAAGCTATATGCAGAGGGGCTTGCCTCCGCGCCAAAGAGCGTTAAGCTCGAGCTCGACGCGAATCCCACTCTGATTTAGGAGGAGAACAATGGCTATTCTCAATATTTTGAAGGAGGGCGACCCTACGCTCCGCAAAAAGTGCAGACCCGTAGAGGAGATCACCCCCAGGATCCTTCAGCTTCTCGACGATATGCACGATACTCTTGCGGTTGCGCAGGGTGTTGGTCTTGCGGCGCCTCAGGTAGGCGTGCTTCGCAGAATCGTTATTGTCGAGATAGACGATAAAAAATACGAAATGATAAACCCCGAGATCATCGAAACCAAGGGCAAGCAGGAGGAAATCGAGGCTTGTCTTTCGGTGCCCGATCAGTACGGACTAGTAAAGCGCCCCGCATGGGTAAAGGTCCGCGCGATGGACAGATACGGCAAGATCTTCGAGGCTGAGGGAACCGGACTTATGGCAAGATGCTTCTGCCACGAGCTCGACCATCTCGACGGCACGCTTTATATAGACAGAGCGATCGAAATGTACGGACCCGACGATATCGAGGACGCAAAATGAGAGTAGTATTTATGGGCACGCCCGATTTCGCCGTATCCTCGCTCGAGGCATTGTGCGAATACGGCGTCGACGTTGCACTTGTAGTTACACAGCCCGACCGTCCCAAGGGACGCGGCTACACGCTTACCCCCTCACCCGTAAAAAAATATGCGCTCGAAAAAGGCATCGAGGTCATTGCGCCGCAGACCCTCAAGGATGAGGAAGTTATCGCAAAGCTTGAAAGCGTAAATGCCGATATGTTCATAGTAACCGCATACGGTCGCATTCTTTCTCAGCGCATACTCGATATGCCGAGGCTCGGCTGCTTCAACGTGCACGCATCGTTGCTTCCCTTTTTGAGAGGTGCGGCGCCTATCAATCGCGCAATCATGAACGGTGACACGCTCGGCGGCGTCACGGTAATGTATATGGCAAGCGGTGTTGATACCGGTGATATGGTGCTTACTCGCACCGTCGTGATAGAGGACGAATGGTGCGCAGGCGAGTATCACGACGCACTTGCGGCGATCAGCAAGGATGCGCTCAAGGAGTTTTTATCGCTTGCGGAAAGCGGCAATATCCCCCGCACTCCGCAGGACCACGATATAGCGACCCACGCCGCAAAGATCGGAAACGAGGATGCATATCTTACCTTTAACGAAAGTGCGGAATGCGTAAGAAACAGAATCAGAGGTCTTTCTCCCTTCCCCGGTGCGTTTTTCTTCCTTAACGGCAAGCGCATCAAGGCAAGAAGAGCAATACTCGGTAACAAAAGCGGAGAATACGGCACGGTCGTATCCACCAATCAGGGTATCGAGATCGCCTGCTCGGAGGGAAGCGTTATAATCACCGAGCTTTGCCCTGAGGGCAAGGGCGTATGTGATGCCGCGAGCTATCTGCGCGGCAATAAAATCGAAATCGGAACGAAGGTAAATGGATAAAGCAAGACTTGCCGCTTTCAAAGCGTTCAAGCGCATCTGGGACGGCGCCTATTCCAATTTAATAGCGATAGGCGACGGGCTTACCGGTATTGATCGAGCTTTTGCGGTAAGCATTGCCATCGGTACGCTCGAGCGAGCCGTTACCTTGGAGCATATTCTTGCGAGCTCGCTGAAGAAGGATACCAAATCGGATGTTTTGTGTCTTTTAATGACCGGACTTTATCAGATCCTTTATATGGACCGAGTGCCCGACAGTGCGGCTTGCGACGAAACGGTCACGATCGCAAAAACGCTGTTCGGTGCAAAAAACGGTGGCTTTGTTAACGCAGTGCTTCGCGGGATCTGCAGAAGCAAGGAAGCTGTCATCACGTCTGTTGATTCGCTCGAGCCCCACGTCAGATTCTCGGCAAACAAGGAGCTGTACGAGCTTCTCGAGAGTCAGTACGGCAAAGATACCGAGGCGATTTTCAATGCATTTTTCGGCAAGACGGAAACGTTTTTAAGGGTCAACCCCCTCAAAAGCAACGCCAACGAGGTTGCAAAGCAATTAAACGGCGTTGTTATAAACGACTCTTGCGTATCGGTTTCTGCTGCAAGCGATGCTGTCAAATATATCGACGACGGAAATTACTATATCCAAGGACTCGCTTCGCAAAAGGCGGTGCGTCTGCTTGATGCAAGTCGTGGTCAAACGGTAATCGACGTCTGTGCCTGCCCCGGCGGAAAAAGCCTCGGCGCGGCGCTCGATATGAATAACGAAGGAACGATCTATTCGTTCGACATACACAAAAACAAGCTTCCTCTTATTGAAAAGAGTTCAAAAAAGCTTGGCATTTCGATAATTTCAACCGACGTGCAGGATGCGCGTGTTGCAAGAAAAGAGCTTATCGGCTCAGCAGACAGAGTAATTTGCGACGTTCCCTGCAGCGGAACCGGCGTTATGGGCAGCAAGCCCGAGATAAAGTACAAATCCCCTTCCGACTTTTCGAGGCTTTACGAAACTCAGAGAGAGATAATTCGCTCTGCGGCTACATATCTCAAGCCCGACGGGATTATGGTATACTCGACCTGTTCGATCAACAAGCTCGAAAACGAAGATAACGTACACGCATTTCTTAAGGATTGCAAAGGCTTTAAGCTGATCCGCGAGGAAACCTGCCTACCCTTCAATTCCGAAAAGGAAGGCTTCTATATGGCAAAAATCAAACGGGAGTATTAATCAATGAGATCCGACCTGCTTTCAATGTTCCCCGAGGAATTGAGCGAGCTTTGCGTATCGCTCGGGCAGCCCAAATACAGGGGAAAGCAGATATTCGAAGGGCTTTACAAGGGGAAACGCGAGCTTTCGGAGTTCACTTCCCTGCCAAAGGCTTTCCGCGACAGCTTAGAGGAAAACGCGTTTATCCCCACAGCCGATATAAAGCGCAAGCTTGTGTCGAAGATAGACGGTACAGTTAAATATTTATACGAGCTTCACGACGGAAACACCGTCGAAAGCGTGTTTATGAGATATCATCACGGCAACACGATGTGCATTTCGACACAGGTCGGATGCCGTATGGGCTGCGCGTTCTGTGCAAGCACCAAGGCGGGTCTCGTACGGTCGCTGATGCCGTCGGAAATGCTTTTGCAGATTCTTGAGGCTGAACGCGATCTGGGAGAACGTGTTTCAAACATAGTCCTTATGGGCATGGGCGAGCCGCTTGATAATTACGACAACGTTATCAAGTTTTTGAAGCTTGTGAACCACGAAGGCGGATTAAACATCGGACTTAGGCATATATCGCTCTCTACCTGCGGACTTGTCGACAAGATCGACAGACTCGCGGACGAGGGGCTTCCCGTAACGCTTTCGATATCGCTTCACGCGCCGAACGATGAAATCCGCAGGCAAACGATGCCGATCGCAAATAAATGGAGCATAAAGCAGCTTCTCGATGCCTGCAGACGTTATACCGACAAAACGAGCAGAAGGATCTCCTTCGAGTATGCGCTCATTGCCGGCGTAAACGACTCACGCGAAAACGCGCACGAGCTCGGACGTCTGCTTACGGGGATGCTTTGCCACGTAAATCTTATACCGGTCAATCCCATCAAGGAAAAAAACTTCCAAAGAAGCGAAAAAAATGCCATAAAGGTATTTACAGAAACGGTAGAAACATATAAAATAAGTGCAACGGTCAGACGCAGGCTCGGCTCGGACATTAACGCGTCATGCGGTCAGCTTCGCGCGTCGGACCTTGAAGAAGGTTAAATCACGAAAGGAGAAACGGCTTTGAAATACGGCGGAAAAACGGACGTCGGCAAAAAACGCAAGAACAACCAGGACAGCTATGCCGTCTTCTCCAAGGACGGATACTTCTGCGCAGTCGTCTGTGACGGTATGGGCGGAGCAAAGGGCGGAAACGTCGCAAGCGGACTTGCGGTAAAGACCTTTGCTACCGTGATCAAAAAAGCGTTTTCAAACGAGAATGCAGACAATTTCAACGAAACTGCAATAAGGATGCTGTTAAAGGACGCGCTTGATGCGGCAAACGACGCCGTTTACAGAAAGTCGCTGACCGACCCGGAGCTTGAGGGTATGGGCACCACACTTGTGGCGGCGCTGGTCTGTCTCTGCGGCACGTATGCCGTAAACGTCGGCGACAGCAGGCTTTACCGACAGATCGACAGCACGGTCGAGCAGATATCCAAGGACCATTCCTTTGTTCAGTATCTGATCGAAAAGGGCGAAATCAAGCCCGAGGAAGCTGCGAATCACCCAAAGAAGAACATTATTCTTCGCGCGTTGGGCGTTAACGAGCACGTTGACGGCGATTATTACAGAATCGACAGCTATCACAGGATCCTGCTTTGCTCCGACGGGCTTACGAATCACGTGAGCGACGCACGCATAGGCGAGATAATGTCCGGATCTTATATAGCCAAGCCTCCATCCTACAAGGTTCGCGTAGAGCGTCTGGTAACAGAGGCAAACGAGGGCGGAGGACTTGACAACATTACAGCGGTATTATTCGGCGGAGAATAAGCGCCGCACCGCTTGTATATGAAATGAAAGGATAACCAACCATGGACAAATACGAAGGATTTGTAGGCAAGGTCTTAGACGGCAGATATAAAATACTCGAGCTTGTCGGTATGGGCGGAATGGCATGCGTGCTTAAGGCTCAGGACCTTGTTATGAAGCGAATTGTCGCTATCAAGATCCTCAACGACGAATACAACGGAAACGAGCAAGCCGAGGCACGCTTTATCGACGAATCGAAGGCTGTTGCAATGCTTTCGAACAAAAACATCGTAAGCGTATACGACGTTGCTATCTACCCCGATATCAAATACATTGTTATGGAGTACCTCGACGGCATTACGCTCAGAGAGTATCTTGACAACAAGGGTGCAATCTCCTGGAAGGAGGCCTGCATCTACGTGCTCCAGATACTCCGCGCGCTTGAGCATGCTCACAGCAAGGGCATCATCCACCGTGACATCAAGCCGCAGAACGTAATACTTATGAAAAACGGTGACATCAAGGTCACCGACTTCGGTATCGCGAAGCTCCCCAACTCGGTTTCCGAGCAAAAGGACGAAAAGGCTGTCGGTACGGTATATTACATCTCGCCCGAGCAGGCGTGCGGCAAGGATACCGATTATTATTCGGATATATATTCTGTCGGTATCATGCTTTACGAGGCTGTTACAGGCACGCTCCCCTTCACCGCCGAAACCCCGTTAGAGGTTGCGATGATGCAGGTCAACGACGAGCCCATACACCCCCGTGACATCGTGCTAGACATTCCCGTAGGCGTTTCGCAGATAATTCTCAAGGCGATGGAGAAGTCGCCCTCGGAGCGATTCCAGTCTGCTCACACGATGGTCAAGGCTATCGAGTGGGTATTGAGATATCCCGACGTTATTTTCGCTATGAGTCCCACGGCCGCTGAAGAGGCTGTCGGTCAGAGCAGCGTGGTTTCGATCGATATGATCTCCACCGCAGAGATCGAGCCCTATGCCGAGGAGGAGATTGCAGATTCGCTCGGCACCAAGAAGGGCTCTGCAGGCGGCGACATGAAGCAGGATGACGCCAACGGTTCAGTTAAGAGCAAAAAGAAAAAGAAGAAAAAGAAAAAGGCCAACAGAACAATGTTTCCCGTCATCGCGGGCGTCGCGTTGGCGTTCATCCTTATCTTCCTTATTCTTGCGTGGCAATTGCTCCCGCCTATATTGCAATGGTCGCCCGTAAGGATCCCGATCCTTTCGGATATGTTCAACATTGAAGACACCGACGCACCCGAAATACTGGTTACCTACCCCGACATCGTCGGTGAGGAGTACAACACCGATCTTATCAACGAACTGAAGAACGGCAAATACCGTTTTGATATCAAGAATAACGTCGAGATCATTTACGAATACCGCGATGGGCTCGACAACAACGTAATCATATCAACCGTTCCCGACGGAGGACACGAGACCAAGCTCCCTGCCGATTTCGACAAGAACAGAGACTACATCAGCTTCACTCAGATCATCGTAAACCGCAAGGACAGCTTCTCGGTGCCCGATCTTACGGGATACCCCAAGACTACGGCAATGACGATGCTGAAGAACCTCGGTCTCAAGGTCGAATTTGTCGAAACCGACGTTGCGCCCAGCACCTATTATCACGAGGATCAGGTAATCAAGACCGAGCCGGTTGCGGGAACCGAGGTGAACGTCGGTGATACCGTTGTAATCAGCATTTACAACAAGCCCGAATCACTCAACACCGCAAAGCTTCCCAACCTTTACGGTATGACCGAAAACGAAGCGTTGAAGTACGCTCAGACCTATTCGGGATATACCCTCATCGTCGAATACGTCGAGCAGATCGGCGGCAATAACCGTGTTATTTCGCAAAGCATTCCCGCAGGCACGGTAAGCCCCAAGAACACGCCTGTAACCGTATTTATCGCAATAGAGCCGCAGGGCATGCCCGATTTTGTCGGACTTACACCCGACGAAGCGAAGGCTATGATGGTCGGCGCATCGTCCGACAAGCAGTTGAACCTCAACTTTATCTATTATTACGCAGATATAACCAAGCAGGATTATATCGAAATGGCGGCTGACGAATTCGACGAGGAAATGATACTCTTTATCGATTCGCTTCAGAAGCTCGGCTGTACACAGACGTTCACTTACGACGGATACAGCACAGTTTACTACCAGAGTGTGCCCGCGGGTGATCCCATCAGCACGGTATACGGCATCGATCTGGTTGTAATCCAGTACACATCGGCAATCCCCGATTTCGGAGGCGACACCGGCACGGGGGGTAATCCTTGAGCATTGTTGAAAAGGAAGGCTTGATCCTCTCCGGAAAGAACGGTAGATATACCGTCGAAGCCGGCGGCGAAGCAATCATTTGCCGTTCGGGAACGAGAGTACGAAAAAATGACGGAAAGATTTTAGCGGGAGACAGAGTGATATTCCGTGATAACGGCGACGGAAACGGATTTATCACCTCCCTGCTCCCTCGAAGAAATTCACTTACGCGGCCGCCCGTTGCAAACATCGATCTGCTTGCAATGGTGGTTGCGCCGAAAGATCCCGCGCCGTATCTTTACAATATCGATCTTCTGTCGGTGATCGCACAGAAGAACAATATTGAATGCGCAATAATCATCTCGAAAAGCGATCTTGCCGATTGCGCAAATTTGATCGAAGTCTATCAAAAAGCGCCGTTTACGGTGATTGAAACCAGCTCTGAAAACGGCATCGGTGTCGAAGAGGTACGAAATTTGCTGAAAGGAAAGATATGCGTGCTTTGCGGCGCTTCTGGAGTCGGAAAGTCAACGCTTATCAACAGCCTGTACCCGCATTTGAAGCTTGAAACAGGCTCGCTTTCAGAAAAGATCGCGCGAGGCAAGAACACGACTCGTACTACCGAGCTTTTCCCGCTCGGTAACGGCACATATTTAGCCGACACCCCCGGATTTACAGCAGTTAATACCGAGCTGTACTGTGCAATTGAGCACAAGGAGCTCGACGCACTGTTCCCTGAATTCGAAATGCATCTGAAGAATTGCAGATATACCGACTGCACTCACACCAAGGAGACCGAGTGCGGCATTGCAGATGCTGTTAAAGAGGGCTGCATAGCAGAATCAAGACACGAAAGTTACAAAAAATTATACCTCGAGCTTAAATCGGTCGACAGGTATAAATAATTGGAGGACATTATGTTTATCGGATATTTATCATTAGCTAACGTTGTCACGCTGTCAGGACTTGTTTTTTCGGTAACGTCCTGCTTCCTCGCGGCTAACGGTAATTTCAAATTTGCAGTATACATGCTGTTTTTAGCATGCATCTGCGATGCGTTTGACGGAAAGATCGCACGAATGAACAAGAACAGGACACCCGCCGAAAGGTTCTACGGTGTTCAGCTCGACAGCCTTTGCGACGTCATAAGCTTCGGTGTAACACCCTGCTTCATAGCGTTCTCGTTAGGCTTTAAGGGCTGGTTCGACGTTATCATCTATTGCTTCTTCATCATTTGCGGCGTAACCCGTCTTGCTTACTTCAACACCCTGTCAAACCAAAACAACGGCAAGGCTATGAAGTCGTACAGAGGAATGCCGATTCCAATGTCCACGATGATGATAACCTTCCTTATCCTCCTGACCACCTTTATCGGTCCCAACGTTACGCATTGGTTGTTCAGACTCGGCTTTATCGCAACGGCTGTTCTCTTTGTATTGAACATCAAGGTCAGGAAGCCCAACACCCGCAGAAGCCTCATTCTTCTCTCTGTTGAATCGGTAATGCTCATTCTTATCCTTGTTATCGGTCCCTGCCTTACTTATTAAGCAAGCAATTCAAGTAATCAAAAAGAGCAGCCAAGCGCTGCTCTTTATTTATATATTAAAAAAAGAACTGCTGTAACGCAGTTCTTTTGATTTAGTCGTCGTAATCAACAAAGATGAGAGGATTAACGATCTCGCCGTCAACGTGAACCTCGAAGTGGAGGTGAGGACCGGTGGAATTACCGGTGGAGCCGATCTTACCAACCTCGTCGCCTGCGGTAAGCACGTCGCCTACCTGAACACTGAAAGCGCTGAGGTGAGCATAAAGAGTCTGAACACCGTTACCGTGATCGATGATAACACAGTTGCCGTAGCCGCCGTACCAGTCGGCTCTGACTACCACACCGTCGCAAGCAGCAACAGCGGGCTTTCCGTTACATCTGTCACCCGCGATATCGATACCGTTATGGGTTCTTCCCCATCTGGGACCGGTATAAGAGGTAACCACGCCGTCATAAGGTTTAATAAACGTACCGAGCGATGCGACCGTAATGCCGTTAGACTGAGTGCCGATACGAATGATTTCATCGGAAGGAGCGACGGTAATATCGAGAGAAAGAACGTTGCGTTCGCTTACGACACCGTCTACAGAAACGATTTCGTAGGTTTCCTCGCCCTCGCCGTTATATCCCTTGGAGAGAACCTTTTCTACACCGTTCTTCATCGAATCGGTGTAAACCTTCTTGACCTCATATTCAAGAGTAACGGTTTCGCTGTAAGTAATTACAGAGCGGACAGAAAGCTTTACGGGAAGTGCTTCGCCGCTATAGGAAAGCACCTTATCACTGACGTTATAGGCATTCTTCTTACCGAGAAGCTCGCACGCCTTAGCGGTGTCAACGAAAGCCTCTTCGGGATACTCGCCCTTGATAAGCTCAACCTTATTGTTGAAGCTGACCTTTGCTTCGGAGGAAAGTCCGAGCGAAGAGGCGCGAATATCAAGAACCTCGTCAAGTGCAGCGTTTGCATCAGCTTCGTTTTCGAGAGCAGCAACGAGGTTGCCGTCGATATACAAGCCGAATCCAACGTTTTCACTTGCCTCGGAGATCACTTCCTCAGAAGAAGCAAGCGAGGACGAGACCACAGCTTCATCAGCAGTTTTGCCCGCAAATGCGAAGATACAGCAAATTGCGACAACAAACGCCAATACCGAAATGATCGTTATTCTATTTTTGGGGGTGTTTAACTTTTCCTTGATATCGGTCAAAAGAAAGCCTCCAAACCAAAATTCCAAAAAGTAGTATACATCAGAAATATGAACACAATGTTACGTAATCTTAAAATTTCTGTGCAGGCACATACGCCCACGTTTGGATTGATTATACAATATTTTCAAGCATTTGTCAATATGTAATTTTTCTCTTTATTTTCATTGAAAGGTATTGAAAAATAAAGGATTAAGTTGTATAATGCACATTAAAGGTTTAACAAGTGAAAGGAATGACAATAATGCAGATAACAAAGACGCTTACGACCGCACCCAAGGCTAAGCCCGAAGGAGCACTTGGATTCGGAAAAATATTCACAGACCATATGTTTATTATGGATTACAGCACCGAAAAGGGCTGGCACGACGCGAGAATCGTCCCCTATGGCGATATTTCGCTTTCTCCCGCAAGTATGGTCTTCCACTACGGACAGGAAATGTTCGAGGGCATGAAGGCTTACCGTGCAAAGGACGGCAGAATTCTTTTGTTCCGTCCCGAAAAGAACATTGAGAGAATGAACAACACCAACGTCAGAATGTGCATCCCTCAGGTCAACACCGAGGACGTGCTTCAGGCAATCGAGGAGCTTGTTCTCGTCGATCAGGATTGGATCCCCACTCAGGAGGGCACCTCACTTTATATCCGTCCCTTCATTATCGCAACCGACCCCTTCCTCGGCGTACATCCTTCGCACACCTACAAGTTTATGATAATCCTCTCCCCCGTCGGAGCATATTACGCAAGCGGTCTCGCGCCTGTTAAGATCTGCGTTGAGGACGAGTACGTTCGCGCCGTCAAGGGCGGTACCGGCTTTGCCAAGGTTGGCGGCAACTACGCTGCATCGCTTAAGGGTCAGGAAAAGGCAGAGCAGCTCGGCTATGCTCAGGTTCTCTGGCTCGACGGTATCGAGCACAGATACATCGACGAGGTCGGCGCTATGAACGTATTCTTCGTAATCGGCGACACCGTTGTTACCCCCAAGCTCGAGGGCAACATCCTCCCCGGCGTAACCAGAGACTCGGTCATCAACTTCCTTAAGGCCAAGGGATACACCGTTGAGGAACGCAGAGTTTCGATCGATGAGGTTTATGAGGCAGGTCAGAAGGGTGAGCTGAAGGAAATGTTCGGTACCGGCACCGCTGCCGTTATCTCCCCCGTTGGTCTTCTCGACTGGAACGGAAAGAAGCTCGTTATCAACAACAATGAAATCGGCACTGTTTCCCAGATGCTTTACGATGAAATCACCGGCATTCAGTTCGGTAACAAGAAAGATGATTTTGGATGGAGTCACGAAATAAAGAGATAACTCTTATTGAAAACGACATCACTAATGACACGGGCGCAGAAGAAACTTCTGCGCCTGTTCAGCAGGATGAGAAAAAAGAGAATATTTTCAAGCGAATCAAAGCCTCGGGCTTTTTCACCAAGCCGTTTAAGCTGCTGCTCTACGTTTTTGCGGCATCGCTTACCGTGTACCTGCTTTCGAGATTTTCCCCTGCATTCGCGGAGCTTTGGACGATCTATCCCGCACAGCTCATCCGTTTTATACTTGCAAAGCTTACCGGATGGATTCCCTTCTCGTTTGCGGAGTGCCTTATCGTATCGCTTCCGATACTTGCGATAGCATACATCGTTGTATCGACAGTCTCCACGAAACGCGACGAAAGCATGGATAATTTTTTCAAATGGCTTCGCCCCTTGATATCGGTGATTCTGGTCATCGTAATACTCTTCTTTATCGGATTCGGACCTGCATACGGCCGTTATAAGCTTTCGAAAAACCTCGACATCGAGCAAAGTGCAGTTTCGGCAGACGAGCTTTTTACGACCGCGAGCATCGTATCCGACGAATTGAGGGGTATAACCGACCTTGTCAGCTTTGATCTGTCAGGCGCATCAATAATGCCCTACGATTATCAAACGCTCGTCAAGAAGATGAACGAATCGTTTGACAAATACGCCGAAGATGCCGATTACATCTCGCACTTCAGGTCGTCTCCCAAGGCGATCGCGCTTTCGGGCATTATGACCTACACGCACATTTCGGGTGTTTATACGTTTATGACGGGTGAATCCAACATCAACACGAATTACCCCGATTTTCTTATCCCTTACACGATGGCGCACGAGATGGCACATCAGCGCGGAATCGCACGCGAGGACGAGGCGAACTTCGTCGCTTTCCTTGTATGCATTGCGAGCGATGACGATTACATTCGCTATTGCGGATACGCAAACATGTTGAATTACCTCAACTCAGCACTTGCCAAAGCTGACAGCGCGCTTTACAAGGAGCTGCTTTACAAGGTCGTTCCTCACGAGCTGCTTTACGAATTTGTCGCTTACTCGGCTTTCTTTGACAAGTACCGAGACAGCACAGCAAGCGAGGTTACCGGTGCGGTCAACGATACCTTCCTGCAATCTCAGGGACAGCAGGCGGGCACAAAGAGCTACGGGCTCGTCGTAGACCTCGCCGTCGCATACTACAAAGCACAAGGCGAATAGAAATATCCGAATAAAAACGCCTTAAGGGCGATGCACCATAGTGATAAATCGCCTTAAAATCGCCATTTTTGCACAATACTGCATCAAAAATCCGCGATATACGCTCGTATTATCGCGGATTTCTTCTTTGTCTTGCGACAAAACTATCTGATTTTAAGGTGCG
>JAFXDO010000001.1 GCA_017563195.1 Clostridia bacterium
ATCCTGCCGAGGCGACGGCACGCTGACCATCGAAATGCACTTCCTGCCCGACGTTTACGTCACCTGCGACGTATGTAAGGGCAAGCGATACAATCACGAAACGCTCGAGATCAAATACAAGGGCAAGTCGATCTACGACGTGCTTGAGATGACCTGCGAGGAGGGAAGAGAATTCTTCCAAAACTACCCTGCGATAAAGCGTAAGCTCGACACCCTTTGCGACGTCGGCTTGGGCTACGTCAAGATAGGTCAGCCTGCGACAACGCTTTCGGGCGGCGAGGCACAGCGCGTCAAGCTTGCCAACGAATTGTCGAAGCGCGCGACGGGCAAGACGCTTTACGTGCTCGACGAGCCTACCACCGGACTTCATACCGACGACGTAAACAAGCTCGTCAGCGTTTTGCAGAAGCTTGTCGACGCAGGCAACTCGATAGTCGTTATCGAGCATAACCTCGACCTGATAAAAACCGCCGACTATATAATCGACCTAGGTCCCGACGGCGGTGACGCAGGCGGCAGGGTCATTGCAAAGGGTACTCCAGAGGAGGTTGCCGCAAACGAGGACAGCTACACCGGCTTCTACCTGAGAAGCAAGCTCAAAAATTTATGATTACGGAGAAATCAAAGTGATAGATTACGAAAAATATGCACCTCTGCTCGAGCAGGTCGAAAAGCCGGGCAGATACGTGGGAAGCGAATACGGAAGCGAGATACCCGATCCCGAAAAGGCAGATCTTAGAGTATGCTTCTGCTTCCCCGATACGTATGAGATCGGTATGTCGAATCTCGGCATCAAGATACTTTCGGGCTGTCTGAACAACACGGGATATGTCAGCTGTGAGCGCTGCTATATGCCTTGGCCCGATATGAGAGATCAGCTTATAAAGCATAATATGCCGCTTTACGCGCTTGAAAGCGGAGACGCGCTGAGCGAGTTTGACGCGGTCGCGTTCACGCTTCAGTATGAGCTTTGCTATACCAACGTCGTTGCGATGCTCGGGCTCGGCAATATCAAGCTTCTTTCCAAGGACAGAAGTGATTCCGACCCCATAATCATCGCGGGCGGCCCCTGCGCGTACAACCCCGAGCCCATCGCCGATTTTATCGATATTTTCTCGATAGGAGAGGGCGAGGATGCTCTGGTAGAGCTTGCTTCACTTCTTCGCGAGTGCAAGAAAAACGGCGTGAGCCGCGAGGAGACGCTTTACCGCGCGTCACAGCTCAAGGGCTTTTACGTCCCCTCGCTTTACGACGTCGAATACAACGACGACGGCACGATAAGGTCGTTTGTGCCCAACAGAGAAAACGTACCTGCGACCGTTCAAAAGCGTATAATCGAAAACCTTGACGAGGTATATTTCCCGTGCAAGTGCTCGGTTCCCTTCCTCGAAACGGTTCACGACCGCGTTATGCTCGAGGTGTTCCGAGGCTGTATCCGCGGATGCCGCTTCTGTCAGGCCGGTATGATATACAGACCTTATCGTGAAAAGTCGCCCGAGGTGCTTAACGAAAACGCGAAGACGGCTATAGCTCATTCGGGCTACTCCGAAATTTCGCTTACCTCGCTTTCTATCAGTGACTATACCCGTCTGCGCGAGCTTATCGACGGTATGCTCCCCTGGACGAATGCGAAAAACGTAAATCTTTCGCTCCCCTCGATGCGAATAGATAATTTTTACGAGGAGCTTTTGGAAAAGGTGTCCTCGGTAAGAAAGAGCGGTCTTACCTTTGCTCCCGAGGCGGGCACGCAGAGACTGCGTGACGTTATCAACAAAAACATCACCGAGGAAGAGATACTTACCGCCTGCGAGAAGGCGTTCGACGGCGGCAGAAGCAGCCTGAAGCTTTACTTTATGAACGGCCTGCCCACCGAGACCGACGATGATATCAAGGGCATCGCCGCACTCGGACAGAGCATAGTCGATAAGTATTACTCCAAAAAGCGCTTCGGCGGAGGCAGGGGAGTAAACGTGACCGTGAGCGTGTCCTGCTTCGTGCCCAAGCCCTTCACTCCCTTCCAGTGGGAGGCTCAGGATTCCATTGAGGAGCTTGAGCGTAAGCAGCAGCTTCTCAAGGGCGAAATAAAAACCAAGAAGATCTCATATAAATATCACGATGCACGCGTATCCCGCATCGAAGCAGTCTTTGCCCGCGGCGACCGTAAGCTCGGACGCGCGCTTCTCGAGGCGTACAACCGCAATATGATGCTCGACGGCTGGGACGAATACTTCAGCTATGATAAGTGGATAAGTGTCTTTGAGGACTGCGGTATTGACCCTGCGTTTTATGCGAATCGCGAGTTCGGGCTCGACGAAATACTCCCTTGGGACTTCATCGATATCGGTGTGACCAAGAAGTTTATGAAGCGCGAATACGAAAAATCGCGTCAAGCCGTTACCACACCCGACTGCCGTACCAAGTGCTCGGGCTGTGGCGCAAGTGCGCTCTGTAACGGCAAATGCGTCTGCGACGGAGGTGAAAGCAATGCCTGATATCCGTGTTACCTTTACGAAGCTTGATAAGCTCAAATACATATCACATCTGGATCTCCAGCGTGCTATTCACCGTATGCTTGTGAGAAGCGGGCTTCCCATTGCGTACAGCGAGGGCTTCAACCCCCATCCGAGGCTCAATATCGCGCTCCCGCTATCTATCTATCAGGAGGGCGAAAGAGAGCTGTTCGACTTCCGTGTCGTAAATGAGGTTGCGCTTGACGAGATCGAATCGAGGCTTAAGGCATCGGTGTTCCCGGGTATGGACGTCGTTAAGGTCGAGCTTGCCGTGGGTAAGCTTGCCACTAAGCACGCGATATGGCGACTCGAAACCGTCACCGACATCCCGCTTGACGAATTCAAGTCGGCGTTTGAATCGGCTATGCCCGTGCTGAAGAGGTCTAAGGCAGGAGAAAAGACGGTCGACATTCAGCCGATGACCGAGCTGGTGTCCGCAGAAAGCACAGAAAACGGCATAATCGCGCGTGTAAAGCTCAATGCGGCGGGTAACGATTACCTCAATCCGTCCTACGTGGCGGCGTTCTTCGGTGAAAGGCTCAAATTGGTTCGCACGGTACGCGAGAATATTATATTTTAGTACAAAAATCTATTGATATCGCGCCGAATCTCTGCTATAATTACAATGATATGGAATATAAAAACCGATTTACGACTAAAAAGTTAATAATGCTCCTGCTTGCCGCCGTCTTGCTGCTCGTATTTTGCGGCTGTCAGGGCGAGGGGGAGTCGTCTGCTCCGTCGACAGAGGAAAGCGTCGAGCCCGAAGCGTTCGACGTCGAAAGGGCGATCGAGCTTATCGAAAGAGACAGGCTCGCGACCGAGATATTCATCAACAACTCGCTTTGCAAAAGAAGCGACAGCGCTAATCTTAAGGCGGTAGACGGCGAGTATTCGGAATTTTCCGCTATCGTCGGCTTGCTTGATTCGACCTATACCGAGTCGGGCGGCTGTAAGGAGGCTTTTCTGAAATATCCCGAGGGACACATCCCGTCGGTTTCGGCTATCGAGGATAAGACCTACGTTTTCAACCACGTCGGCAGCGAGTACGATGATTTTGTGATGACCTCGACCGTCAAGCTCGAAAACGGCAGGGACGAAAACGAGATGCTTATTAAAGCGACCACCCGCACGATGAACGAGCTTACCTTTACGGCGCGTCTTACCGAAAACGGCTGGCGGCTCGAAAAGGGGATATACTTCCTTAACCCGCCGACCGCAACCGAGTGTAACAAGGAGTTCCCGCTGTCCTCTCTCGGTTCTTTCGGTGAATTCAAAGGCAAAATAACTGTTATCGAGCTTTTCGTTTCGGATAAGGAGGCGGGGTTCACCTCTGCGGAGGAGGATGAATACCACGCACGCATAAGCAAATGCCTTGATTTTCTGTGCAGTAATGCCGAGGCATACGGTGGGGAGGTCGAAATCGTTTATGAAAAGCGCTTTTTCGACCATTCCGAAATAATGGGGACTCGTCCTCTTGATTTCGATATCGTTTTTGCCGAAACCGGATTCGGGACGCTTAAAAGCTTCGCCGAGGCTACGGTAGACCTGAGCGACAGCGACGGCTACGTCTTCGCGGTCTGTATGGATAAGGAAACAGAAATGGGCTATACGGCAAACGCGGGAACAAAGGAGACCGAGCTGTATTACGGCGAAAAGCTGATCGTCGGCAACAATACGTCGAATGCAGATATCTGCAGGTCGCTTATATATCTTCTCGGCGGCTACGGATATGACGAAGAGCTTTGCGGCAAATATGAGGAATCGCTTTTCCGCAATTATTTTCCGAACGATATAATGATCAACAGCTCGTTGGACGACTCGGTGATTTCGCCGGTTACGGCTTATGCCTGCGGAATGACCGATGAGCTCGACCCGCTTTATCGCGTATTTTTCTATGAATAAAAAGCGAGGGAATTGAAAATGGCAAATCAGTATAAGCGTGTTCTTGTAAAACTCAGCGGAGAAGCCCTTTCGGGCGAAAAGAGAATACTTAACGGCGATATGCTCGCGTCGGTCGCCGATAAGCTTGCACGTCTCGTTAAGGACGGCACTCAGGTCTGCGTCGTTATCGGCGCGGGTAACATATGGCGGGGCGCAAGACAGAACGGACTCGAGATCGACCGTGTAAGAGGCGATCATATGGGTATGCTCGCAACCGTTATCAACTCGCTTGCGATGCAGGACTATATCATCAAAACGGGTGTCAATGCCCGCGTGATGAGTGCGGTACAGATACAGCAGTTCTGCGAGCCCTACGCACAGTACAAGGCTATCGAGTATCTCGAGCAGGGTGAGGTCGTTATCCTCGCTTGCGGCGTCGGCTATCCCTTCTTCTCGACCGATACCGGCATGATGCTCCGTGCGGCTGAGCTCAAGTGCGACGCCGTGCTTTCGGCGAAGAACGTCGACGGCGTTTACGACAAGGACCCCGCACGTTATCCCGACGCAAAGAAGTTTGATACTCTTACGTATTCCGAAATGCTCTCGCTCGGCTTAAAGGCGATCGATCAGAGTGCGGCGGCGATCGGCGAGGAATGCGGCATCAAGACCGTGCTTTTCCCGCTTTCCGACCCCGAAAACATTATCCTTGCCGCAAAAGGCGAAGCCATCGGCACGTTACTGAAGAATTAAAAAAATATATAAAACCTTAAAAAGGAAGGTAACAAAAATGTTTGAACTTAAGCCCTTTGAAGAAAGAATGAAAAAGTCCATTTCTGTTCTCGAGGAGGATTTCGCAACCATCCGCGTAGGCAGAGCAAGCGCAAAGGTTCTCGATAAGATCACCGTGCCCTACTACGGCACCCCCACTAACCTCGAAGGCGTTGCTACCATCAAGGCAACCGATGCAAGAACTCTTGTAATCACTCCTTGGGAAGCAAGCATGGTCAAGGAAATCGAAAAGGCAATTCTCGCTTCCGACGTCGGCATCACCCCGACCAACGACGGCAAGTGCATCCGTCTCTCGTTCCCCGCACTTACCGAGGAGCGCAGAAAGGAGCTCACCAAGAAGACCGCAAAGATGGGTGAGGAATGTAAGGTGGCTATCCGTAACGTTCGTCGCGACGCTAACGATGCCGCTAAGAAGATGCAGAAGGCTTCTGAGATCACCGAGGACGACCTTAAGGCAGCAGAAAAGAACATTCAGGATCTCACCGACAAGCTCATTAAAGAGGTTGACGCCGTTATCGCAAGAAAAGATAAGGAAATCATGGAGATCTGAGTTATCCCCGATTTTTACCGCCGTCCCCGTCCGAATATGCGGTCGGGGACGCGCGAGCCTTTAAAGACATGCATTAGCTTTAATCTTTCGGAATGAGGTAATCATATGCCTGAAATGAAGCTGCCGAGACACGTTGCGATGATAATGGACGGCAACGGTCGTTGGGCAAAAAAACGTCTTCTTCCGCGTACTGCGGGACACAAGGCAGGGGTCGACGCGTTTATCAATATTGCCGATACCTGCATCGAAATGGGAATAGAGTATCTCACAGTTTACGCATTTTCTACCGAAAACTGGAACCGCGCACCCGAAGAGGTAAGCGCGTTGATGGAGCTTATGAGCAAGGGTATTTCAAAGTACGAGCCCGAGCTTCAGAAGCGCAACGTAAAATTGAACATTCTCGGCGATCTTTCGCTGTTTGAGGATAAATACAGAAACGAAATTGAGGGCGTGCGCACGCGTCTTTCGAAAAACACGGGTATGACGCTTTCTATCTGCCTTTCCTACGGGGGCAGGCAGGAGATCGTTTATGCCGTGAATAATCTGCTCAAATCGGGCAAGACCGAAATTACCGCGGAGGACATTTCGAACAGCCTCTACACCGCCTCCATGCCCGACCCCGATCTTGTCATCCGCACAAGCGGAGAATACAGGATCTCGAACTTTCTTTTGTGGCAATCGGCTTATTCCGAATATTACTTCGCGGACGTTTTCTGGCCCGATTTTGATAAGAACGAGCTTTTGAAGGCGTTCGAGGCATATTCCAAGCGCGAGCGCCGTTACGGGAGGTAACCATGCTTAAAAGAATTATAACCGGTGCTATCGCCGCAGTATGTCTTATACTTGTTCTTGTGTTCGGAAAAACACTCGGCGCCGCAATACTGTTTGCCGTAGCCTGCGGCATTTCCGCGTATGAAATGCTTTCCTGCTGCGGATTGCTTAAGAATTGGTACGTTTCGGTACCCGCAATACTGTTTACGGCGTTTTGTGCGTTGCTTCCCGCAATAGTAAACCACACCGTAAACCTTATCGGCTTCCTTCTTGCGGCTATCCCGCTTGTGCTCGTCTGCTTCCTTTTTATTGCGGTGCTTGCGCATAAGTCGGTCGATATCGGCAAGATAACCATGTTCTTTTCGCTTGCGCTTTATATTACCGCAGGCTTTGCTTCTCTCACGTTTTTGCGCAACTATTACGGACTCAGCTCGGTGGTTTTGGTGTTCGTGGTTGCCTGCGTGACCGATATTTTCGCATATTTTACGGGAATGCTTTTCGGTAAAAAGAAGCTTTGTCCCGAAATCTCTCCGAAAAAGACGGTTGCGGGTGCCATCGGCGGTACGCTTTTCGGTACGATTTCGGGTATGGCGGTCTATTGGATAGTCGTGGGCAATCCTCTTTACGGACTCGTGGCGCTTCCGCTGTCTGTCGTCGGTCAGCTCGGCGACCTTTCGGCGTCTCTTGTCAAGCGTAAGTTCGGCGTTAAGGACTACGGAAAGATTTTCCCGGGTCACGGCGGTGTGCTCGACAGATTCGACAGCATCATTCCCGTCGCTATAGTGACTGCGATATACTTCGTCGCAATGTCTATCATCCCCATGCTTTGAGGTGCATAATGCAAAACATATCTCTGCTCGGAAGCACGGGCTCAATAGGAACACAGACTCTCGACGTGGCGCGTAATCTTGGGATTCGCGTCACTGCGCTTTCTGCACATTCCAACGTAAGACTGCTCGAGCAGCAATGCCGCGAGTTTAAGCCCGACGTCGTCTGCATAGGCGAGGAAAAATACAACGAATTTAAGCTTGCGGTTAACGATCTCGGACTCAAAATACTCTGCGGAGACGAGGGCGTGGTCGAGATAGCAAGCGACGATCGGTCCGAAACCTTGGTCAACGCCGTTCTCGGTATGAAGGGACTTCTTCCAACGATCGCGGCGGCTGAAAGGGGGAAGAGGATAGCGTTTGCAAACAAGGAAACGCTCGTTGCAGGCGGCAAGCTCGTGACCGATGCGGTAAAGCGCGGAAACGCAACTCTCTTGCCGGTCGATAGCGAGCATTCGGCGATATTTCAATGCATTCAGGGTAAAAATAAGATAAAAAGGATCTGGCTTACCGGATCCGGCGGTCCCTTTTTCGGAAAGGATCGCGGATTTTTAAAGGACGTTACTCCCGAAATGGCTGTCAAGCACCCCAAGTGGAGCATGGGCAAGAAGATATCGGTCGACAGCGCGAGCCTTATGAACAAGGGGCTTGAGCTTATCGAGGCGGTGCATCTTTTCGACGTCGAGCCCGAGCAGGTTCAGGTCGTTATCCATCCCCAGAGCATCGTTCATTCGCTCGTTGAATTCGAGGATAACGCGGTGCTTGCACAGATGGGCATGCCCGATATGCGAGTCTGCATCCAGTACGCGCTTACCTATCCCGACCGTGCTCCGTCGCAGGCGGAAAGCCTTGACCTTTTCGGAAAGGATCTCGAGTTCCGTCGTTACGACGGAGACGCATTCCCTCTGCTTGAATTGGCAAAGAGGGCAATAAAGACGGGCGGAAATCTGCCTGCGATAATGAACGGCGCTAACGAAGAGGCTGTTGCACAGTTCCTTGATCACAAAATCGGCTTTACCAAAATGTTCGAGCTTGTTATCGATGCCTGCGAGGGCGCTTCTGCCGTTCCTGTCATTCAAAACCCCACGTTAGAGGATATTCTTGCGTCGGATAAATCGGCGCGCGAATACGTTTTGTCCCGTATTTAGGAGTTGATATCTGATGCTTCAATCGCTTTTCAGCGTCGCAGTTACCGTTTTGATATTCGGTCTGCTGATCTTTATTCACGAATTCGGTCACTATATCGTTGCCCGTGCGTTCGGCGTCGGTATAATCGAGTTCGCAATAGGTATGGGTCCAACCGTAAAGACCTGGAAGGGTAAATACAACGACTTCAGTATACGTGCCATTCCCATCGGCGGATTTGTAAATATGGTCGGCGAATACGACGAGGAGATCCCCGAGGAGCATATGTATAAGATCCCGCTGAACGACAGGTCTGTCTGGAAGCGTATGCTTATCGTTATCGCGGGTCCGCTGATGAATATCCTGCTCGCGTTTGTTATAATGGTCGCGCTTGTGTCGAGCGGCAATCTTGTCGGAACCTCGATAGTTGCAAAATTCGATGAAACAAGCACCTCCGACGATTACGGTCTGCAGGTCTACGACGAAATAATCCGCGTCAACGGCAAGAGAATCCATTGCCACAGCGATCTTTCGTATATGATACTCTCCGACGGACACGAGCCTATTGATATCGTCGTTCTCCGCGACGGTGAGGAGATAACGCTCGAGGGCGTCTGCTTCGGCACCGAAACCGAGGAGGGAATAGTATTCGGCAATATGGACTTTCAGGTGTTCGGCGTAAAAAAGACGGTCGGAAACGTTATGAAGGAATCCTTCTGGCAATCCTGCTCGACCGTGTTTATGACGCTCGATTCGCTTGTCGACACCTTTTCGGGCAGATACGGAAGCGTCGGCGATGCCGTTGGTGGCCCCGTGGCTATCGGCGAGGAGGTCAACCAGACGATAAAGGCGAGCGTAAGCTTCAGGGAAGCGGTGCAGAACCTCGCGACGCTGACAGTTATGATATCGGTGTCGCTCGGCGTGTTCAACCTGCTTCCGATTCCGGTATTGGACGGCGGCAGATTGCTGTTTTATATCATAGAAGCTATACGCGGAAAGCCTATGAACCCGAAGTATGAGCGCGCAGTCAGCGCATTTTTCACGGTCTTACTGCTTATGCTTATGGCATTCGTGATGCTTAAGGATATTGCAGGACTCTTTTAACAAATAATTCAAGAGGCAATTATGAAAACGACCAAGGCTGTAAAAATAGGAAATATCACCATCGGCAACGGCAACAGGATCGCCATACAGTCGATGACCAATACTAAGACCGCCGACAGAGAAGCGACGCTTGAGCAAATCAAGTCGCTTACTGCAGCGGGCTGTGATATCGTGCGCTTTACCGTCAACGATATGCTTGCGGCAGAGGCAATACCCTATTACGTCGAGAATACGACGGTTCCGTTGGTCGCAGACATTCACTTTGATTATAAGCTTGCGCTTGCCGCGGCAGAGCGCGGGATCACCAAGATCCGCATCAATCCCGGCAATATCGGCGACAAGGAGAATATAAAAAAGGTAGCAAATGCCTGCAGGATGAGGAATATCCCCATCCGAATAGGCATTAACGGCGGCAGTGCCGAAAAGGCAATGCTTGTCAAGTACGGCGGCCCCACCGCAGAGGCGCTTGCGGAAAGCGCATTGTCTAACGCGAAAATGCTCGAGGAATGCGATTTCGATAACATCGTGCTTTCGGTAAAAAGCTCGGACGTAAAGACGATGGTGGATGCCGCAAGGATACTTCACGAAAGATGCGATTATCCCTTACATATCGGCGTTACCGAAACGGGTGACGTAAGGCGCGGCAACATCAAGTCGGCAATCGGCATCGGAGCACTGCTTATCGACGGCATCGGTGATACCGTTCGCGTTTCGCTTACCGAGGATCCCGTCCACGAGGTCGCGGCGGCGAAGGATATACTGTTTTGCTGCGGTATCGGCGGAGGCATCAACATAGTTTCATGTCCGACCTGCGGCAGAACGCAGTCCGACGTTATTCCGCTCGTTGCCGAGCTTGAAAGGGCAACACGTGAGATAAAGACCGATAAAAGGCTCACCGTCGCGCTTATGGGATGCGCGGTTAACGGCCCCGGCGAGGCAAAGCACGCCGATATCGGAGTGGCCTGCGGAAACAAAGAAGGACTTTTGTTCCGCAAGGGTGAGATAATCAGAAAGCTTGAGGAATCGGAAATTGTTCCGACTCTTGTTAAAGAAATAAAGGAAATGCTAAATGCTTAACGAATTTCTTGCTAAATTCAAAAAATGTCGGTTTTCGGAGAAGGCTAAGGATACCATCTCGAAAATGACTGAATTTTCGGTAATGGTAGATCGGGAAAACGTCTCTGTCGCCGTTAAGGCGGACTTTTCCTGCTACGTGGAGCCGAAGCTGATCTTTGCGCTCGAGGATGAAATAAAGAAGGCGTACAGCCTTAACGAGGCGTTGATATATCCCCGATACGACGTTGAATTCTGCGAAAAGCATATGGACGGCGTTATCGAAACGCTGAAGCATCGCTCGAAGCTCGAGTACGGCTTCTTCGACGGCTCGACCTATCGATACGACCCCGACCTCGGTGAGTTCAAGATACAGCTTCGCAGGTTCGTTACCTCGTACGTCGTCGAGACCAACGGCGCCGTTACGTTTATCGAGCAATGCGTGCGTGAATGCTTCGGCGTGAAAATTAACGTCATCATAGATTACGAGGAGTTCGAGACCTTTGAGTACTTCAGCGCGCGTGAGGAGGAGCTTGCCGAAAGCATCCGCAACACCAAGTTCGAGGTAGCTCAGGAAACCGAAAAGGAGCCCCCGCGCTCTTCGCTCTTCGTAAGCGAGACCGAAGACGCCGAATACTTCGAGCGTGGAGAAAAGCGTTACGTTACACTCGGTAAGATGACGCTTGACATAACCAATCCCGAGCCTGTATACGGCGAACGGAGAAACTGGAATTTTACCCCTATATCGCTGCTTAAAAACGATACCGGTGTCTGTGTCGCAGGTAAGCTCTTCCTTGTTGAATCCAAGGAAAACTACGAGGGCGAAAAGATAACCTATACGATATATATCACCGATAACGACGCATCGGTCAGCGGTAGATTCACCTGCAAAAAGAGCGAGGCTCCCAAGCTAAAGCCCCCGATGTACGTTATGGTTGCCGGCAAGACGGAGCACAGACGTGTTTACGACCGCGATAAGCAGGATTGGGTCGAGGATGATGAAATCACCATCAACGTCAAGGCGATAAATAAATGCTCGGTGCTTGTGCGTCAGGACGAGGCAGAGGAAAAGCGAGTTGAGCTTCACCTGCATACGAATATGTCTGCGACCGACGCGCTTGCGGATGCCGGCGATATTATGGCGCGTGCACACGAATGGGGTATGCCCGCCGTCGCGTTTACCGACCACGGTACGCTTCAGTCCTACCCCATAGTAATGAAGGCTGCAAAGAAGTATCCCGACGTGAAGCCGATATACGGCATCGAGGGCTATTACGTTGACGATACCGCGCGTGCGATCTTTTCCTATGACGACAGCAATACGATAAGGCTCTCTGAGGATGAATTTATCATCTTCGATATAGAAACTACGGGTCTTTCGGTGCGCAACTGCGGAATCACGCAGATAGGCGCGCTTAAATATAAGGACGGAGAGATCATCGACAGGTTTGACAGCTTTGTCAATCCGAATATGCCGATACCTCCGAACATTGCGGAAATGACCGGCATTACCGACGATATGGTGAAGGATGCGCCGAGTGAGGAGGACGCGGTAAGAGCGTTTCTCGAATTCTGTGGAGACAGAACGCTTGTCGCGCATAACGCAAACTTTGACGTTTCGTTCATCCGCCGCGTCGCTACCGAATTTGCGATTCCGTTTGAAAACCCCTATCTTGATACAGTTGCCGTGTCCAAGTACATAAACAGCGATTCGAGGAGACATACCCTCGACACGCTCGCGAAGTACTACGACCTCGGCGAATTCGACCATCACCGCGCCGATGCCGACACCGAAATGCTTGCAAAGATATTTGCATGCATGGTGCGCAAGCTTGCGGCAAACGGCATCACGACGGTAAGCGAAATGAATGCCGCGATGGCACACAGCGCCGACCCCAAGCGTCTTCACGATTACCATATGGTAATTCTCGTAAAGAACCTCGTCGGCCTTAAGAATCTATATAAAATCGTTTCATATTCCTATCTCGACTATTTCAAGGGCAAGCCGAGAATTCCGCGAACCGTTCTTGAAGAGCACCGTGAGGGGCTGATAATCGGATCCGCCTGCTCGTCGGGCGAGCTTTACGAGGCCATCCTGCGCGGCAAGAGCGACTCGGAATTGGAAGATATTGCAGGTTTTTACGATTATCTTGAGATCCAGCCCGACTGCAACAACGGATATCTCGTTGACGAGAATCAGGCGACGGTCGAGCAGCTTCACGAAAACGTTTTGAAGATAATCGAGCTTGGTCAAAAGCTTGGCAAGCCCGTGGTTGCTACGGGTGACGTCCATTTCCTCGATCCCGAGGACGAGATATACCGTCAGATAATGCTTCGCGGCAAGGGATATAAGGACGCCATGCGCGAAACCGGCATCTATTTCAAGACTACTAATGAAATGCTTGCCGAGTTTGCATACCTCGGTGAGGAAAAGGCACGTGAGGTGGTAATCGATAACCCCAAAAGAATCATTGGCGATATCGATGCGATAAAGCCTATTCCCGACGGTACCTATACCCCCAAGATCGACGGCGCAGAGGAGGAGCTTCAGACCCTTTGCGAGCAGACCGCGATAGAAATGTACGGCTATAAGGGTCAGATCCCCGACGTCGTGCGTCAGCGTATGGACAGAGAGCTCGGCTCGATAATCGCAAACGGATTTGCGGTTCTTTACGTCATCGCCCGTCGTTTGGTCCAAAACAGTGAGGAGCACGGATATCTTGTCGGCTCGCGAGGCTCTGTCGGATCCTCCTTCGTTGCAACGCTTGCAAAGATATCAGAGGTTAACCCGCTTCCTCCGCACTACGCTTGTCCCAACTGTAAATATTCCGAATTCATCCTCGACGGCTCTGTCGGCTCGGGCTTTGACCTGCCCGACAAAAACTGTCCCGAATGCGGTACGCGTATGCGCCCCGACGGACACGATATCCCGTTCGAGACCTTCCTTGGCTTCCACGGCGAAAAGGCGCCCGATATCGACCTTAACTTCTCGGGCGACGTTCAGTCGGAGGCACATAAATTCACCGAGGTTCTCTTCGGTAAGGAAAACATATTCCGCGCGGGAACGGTAGGTACGTTGCAGGATAAGAACTGCTTCGGTTACGTTAAGAAGTTCCTCGAGGAGGAAAACATAAGCCTCACTCGCGCAGAGCAGCAGAGGCTCGTTCAGGGCTTTGTCGGCGTACAGAAGACGACGGGACAGCACCCCGGCGGTATCGTCGTTATTCCCAAGGAATACGAGATTTACGACTTCACACCGGTTCAGTACCCTGCAAACAAGGCGTCGAGCGGCGTTATAACCACCCACTTCGCGTTTGAATATCTGCACGACACCATTTTGAAGCTTGACATACTCGGGCACGATGTTCCGACCTATTACAGGTATTTCCAAAACTATACGGGCATCGACGTTCGCGACGTTCCGATGAACGACAAGAACGTTATCGAGCTGTTTGCAAGCACAAAGCCTCTCGGCGTAACACCCGACCAGATAGGCTGTCCCATCGGCACGATGGGTATCCCCGAATTCGGTACCGACTACTCGATACAGATGATACTTGATGCGAAGCCCAAGTCGTTTGCCGACCTTGTGCAGATCGCGGGTCTTTCGCACGGCACGGGTATCTGGCTCGGTAACGGTAAGGATCTAATCGAAAGCGGAACCTGCACAATCGACCAGATCATCGGTACGCGTGACAGCATAATGGTCTACCTTATGCATAAGGGGCTTGACTCTGCGATCGCGTTCGACTCGATGGAAAGGACAAGAAAGGGCAGGGGACTGCTTCCCGAGCAGGAGGCGGCGATGCGTGAAAAGGACGTGCCGCAATGGTATATCGACTCCTGCAACAAGATACAGTATATGTTCCCTAAGGCGCACGCCGCGGCTTACACCATCGCGTCGCTTCGACTAAGCTGGTTCAAGATCTATCAGCCCGTCGCATTTTATGCGACCTACTTCACGATCAAGCGCGATTTCTTCGACGGCGGTCTCGTTATGAGAGGCAAGGCGAGGATAGAGGAACGCCTCGAGGCACTCAGGGCGGCACCGTCGCTTACAGCCAAGGATGAGGGCAACATAATCATTTTGCGAATAGTGCTTGAAATGTTCGCAAGAGGCTTTTCCTTCCTCCCCGTCGTTATCGGAAAATCCGAGGCGTTTGCATTCGTCCCCGAAAACGGCAAGATAAGACTTCCGCTTTGCTCGCTTCCCGGTCTCGGTGAATCGGTTGCGGAAAAGATCGTCGAGGTCGTCAAATCGGGCGAGGCTACCACGATCGAGGAGATCCGCGCGAAGGCGCAGGTCAATAAGTCGATTATGGAGCTTCTGTCTCAGAACAACTGCTTCGGTGATATTCCCGAATCCGACCAGCTGACGATGTTTTAGTCGGTTGGCACGCCAAGTGTTTAAATAAAAGTACAGAGGGTCTTAAGGCTCTCACCAACAGGTTAAATAGTTATGTTTGACATTCATTCACACACACAATATTCGGGAGATATTCCCGCAGGGAAGGGCAACTCGGTTCGTGAGCTTTGCCTTTCGGCGATAGAAAAGGGCTTGACCGGCATCGCGATCACCGATCATTTCGATATCGACGGCATTCGCGACGGCTTCTTTCCGCCACTCGACCACGAGTCTGTCGCACGCGATATAATGGACGCCAAGGAGGAATTCAAGGGCCGTCTTACCGTACTCCACGGCATTGAGCTCGGACAGGCAACGCATATGCCCGAGGAATCGCACGAACAGCTTCGCAGTCAGCCCTACGATATAGTTCTGGGCTCGGTACACGCAGTAAGAGGTATTATCGATTTTTACGACACCGATATGACGAATATGCCGCAAAGCGAATACGTCGCGCTGTGGGAGCTCTATCTCAAAGAGATGCTCGACACGATAGAGTGGGGCAATTTCGACGTGCTGACCCATATAACCTATCCGAAGCGCTATTACCTTCGCGACGGTATAACCGATTTTCCCGATATCAAGGGAAAGGGCAGGGAGTACTTCGAGCCGATATTAAAGGCGGTTATCGATAAGGGCATCACGCTCGAGTGTAACACCTCGGGCTTGAGGCAGAATATAGGCGAATGCCTGCCCAATCGCGACCTGCTCGAGTTTTATTACGAGCTCGGCGGACGCGATATAACGCTCGGAAGCGATGCGCATAAGGCGATCGACCTCGGCGCAGGCTTTGTCGAGGCTTCAGAGATGCTTCGCGAGATAGGCTTTAGGTATCTCACGAAATTCGAATCACGCAAAAAAGACTTTTACAGTATTCAGGAGGATATAAAATGAAAGAACGCATTCTTGCTTATCTCGAAAAGGACGCACGCACCACTCACGCCGATATCGCGACGATGCTCGGAATCAGCGAGCAGGAGGTCAGGGACATCATAGCTGAATGTGAAGCCGACGGAACCATTATGAGCTACCGCACTATGGTGAACTGGGGAAAAACGGGTAAGACCGCCGTCACCGCGCTTATCGAGCTTAAGACCATTCCTCAGCGCGACAAGGGCTTTGACTCGGTTGCAGAGCGTATCTGCAATTTCCCCGAGGTCAAGTCGGTTGCACTTATGTCGGGCGGCTTTGACCTTGCCATAACCGTTGAGTGCGCGAATATGCGCGACGTTGCGTTTTTCGTTGCGGAAAAGCTCGCGACCATCGAGGGCGTAACCGCGACCGCTACTCATTTTGAGCTCCAGAAATACAAAGAAAACGGCGTCGTTTATGGCACCGAAAAAACCGATAAAAGAGGAAACAGCTGGTGAAATTCGACGCTAATAAATGCCTTCCGGCAAAAATAACAGAAATCAAGCCGTCGGGTATACGTAAGTTTTTCGATCTATTGAACGAGATGAAGGACGTCGTCGGGCTTACGGTCGGACAGCCCGATTTCGATACCCCCTGGCATATCCGCAATGCGGGTATTCGCTCGCTTGAGGAGGGACATACCTATTACACCTCGAACAACGGCATTATGGAAATGCGCGAGGAAATCGCCGCATACCAAAAGCGCCGCTTCGGTCTTGAGTATGATCCCGCCGGCGAAATAATCGTAACCGTGGGCGGCAGCGAGGCTATCGACCTTGCGATGCGCGCGCTTCTCGAGCCGGGTGACGAGGTGATCATCCCTCAGCCCTGCTTCGTTTGCTACGAGCCGCTCGCAAGACTTGCGGGAGCAACACCGGTCATTATCGACCTTTCTGCAGATAACGGCTTTAAGCTTACGGCTGAGCAGCTCAAGAGCGCGATAACCGAAAAAACAAAGATGCTTGTCCTCGCATTTCCGAATAACCCGACCGGCTCGGTTCTCCGTAAGGCGGATCTTGAGGAGATCGCGGAGGTGCTTATTGATACCAATATCGTCGTGCTTTCCGATGAGATATATGCCGAGCTTACATACGGCGAAAAGCACGTTTCGATCGCATCGATAGACGGTATGCGCGAGCGTACCATCGTTGCAAACGGCTTTTCCAAGGCATACGCGATGACCGGCTGGCGTATGGGCTACACTCTCGCGCCGAGCTACTTTACCATGCAGATGGCAAAGATACATCAGTACGGCATTATGAGTGCGCCCACGACGAGTCAGTACGCTTCTATCGAGGCACTCAGGAACGGCGATAAGGATATCGAATATATGAAGAACGAGTACTGCGCGCGCCGCAGACTCATCGTCAGCGAGCTTAACCGTATCGGCATCGAGACCTTTATGCCCGATGGTGCGTTTTACGTGTTCGCCGATCTTCGCAAGTTCGGTATCGATGACGAAAAGTTCTGTGAAAGACTGCTGTACGAGCATAAATGCGCTATCGTTCCGGGCAGTGCGTTCGGCGAAAGCGGAAGGGGCTTTGCAAGGCTTTCCTACGCGTACTCGCCTGCACATATCCGAAAGGCGATCAAGCGCATCGAAGAATTTATAAAGACGCTATGAAAATAAACGCTTACGCAAAGATCAATGCAACACTTGATATCTGCGGCGTTCGCGAGGATGGCTTTCATTCTCTTCGCTCGGTGATGCTTCCCGTCTCGCTTCACGACGAGATAGTTATCGAGAAGAGCGAGTCCCTTTCGTTTCAATGTAATATAAAGGAGCTTTGCACCGAAGACAACCTCTGCCTCCGCGCGGCAAGGCTCTTTTTCGAATCGACGGGGATAGACGGCGCGGTTGCTATCGAGCTTGAAAAGAATATACCGTTTCCCGCAGGCTTGGGTGGCGGCAGTGCAGACGCCGCGGCGGTGCTCAAGGGTGTGAATACGCTCTTCGACAAGCCTCTTGACGATACGGGTCTGCTGACTCTTGCGTCCAAGCTCGGCTCCGACGTTTCGTTTTGCCTTTACGGCAGTCCCGCACTGTGTGAGGGCAGAGGCGAGCTGCTGACGCCGATAGACGGAATCCCCGAGCTTTACTTGGTGATAGCAATAGGCAAGTCAAGGCTTTCCACGCCTGCCGTTTACCGAAAATACGATGAGGCGGGGCTTGAAGCAAGAAACGACAGCGACAGGCTTTTAAAGGCTGTTGAATCGCGAGACAGGGACGCGATCGTTGCGTCGTTCGGCAATGCGTTTGAGCCCGTAACGGATCTGCTTGCGCCCGAAACGATGGAGCTTAGAAGCAGGATGATCTCTCTCGGTGCTCAAAATGCGCGACTTTCGGGAAGCGGGCCTTCGGTGTTCGGCGTGTTAAAATCCTACGAAGAAGCGCGAATCTGCGCGCAACAGCTTGAAGGAATGGGATATTTTGCGATATCCTGCAGAACGCTTGACAAAACATATTGAATAATTCTCCTTTTACCTGCTCACACTTGAAGCAACACGTAAAAGGAGAAACATAATGAATCTGAAAACAAAAATGATCGCACTTATCTGCTCCTGCTTTTTGCTGCTGTCTGCAGTTGATGCACTTGTTCCGCGAAGCGAAGCAAGGATTTTCGATAACGTGATAAGATTGCACATTCTTGCAGAGGACAACAGTGCCGAGGCGCAGAGCATCAAGCTTTGTGTGCGCGACGCCATCGTCGAGGAATGCGGCGACCTTTTCAGCGATTCGGGCGACGTTATCGCCGCAAGTGAAGAGCTTGAAGCGAACATTGCGCGAATGGAAGGCATTGCAAACCGCGTGCTTTCGGAAATGGGCGCTCCCTACACCGCAAGCGCGGAGTGGGGGCTTGAAAGCTATCCCACGCGCGTATACGGCGATATTTCGCTCCCCGCAGGGGAGTATCGCTCTTTGAGAATCAAGCTCGGCAATGCAGAGGGCGAGAACTGGTGGTGCATTC
Source organism: Clostridia bacterium (assembly GCA_017563195.1). Lineage (GTDB taxonomy): Bacteria > Bacillota > Clostridia > Oscillospirales > CAG-382 > Coliplasma. Next base: position 18,900 of record JAFXDO010000001.1, read on the forward strand.
TGTTTCCGCCGCTATGCACCAAGGCAGCATCGGGCGATATTGCCGATGCGTCGATAAATAAAAGAGATACGGCGGTATTTAAAAGAGGGAAATATATCTTCCGTTTCAAATTACTTGAACTGTTTGGTGACTGATTATGCTACACCGTGTTATCGGCGTTTCCGGAAGCGGAAAAACAGAATATATGCTCGGTATGCTGAGCGAGGCGATAAGTAAGGGGAAAAGCTGCCTTTTTATCGTACCCGAGCAGCAGTCGGTGCATTATGAAAAAATGCTGTGCGAGCGATTCGGCGACGGTATAAACCTGTGCTGTGAGGTGCTCAACTTCGAGCGCCTGCCCAACCGCATCGCGCGTGAATACGGCAATCTTGCCGTTGATTATATCGATAAAGGGGGCGCTTGCGCCCTTTTGTCGCTTGTTGCCGAGTCGCTAAAGGGTGAGCTTGTCGAGTACGGTGCCGTTGCTTCGGAGCCCGATTTTGCAAGCTCGCTTTTTTCGCTCATATCGCGAATGAAGATGGCGCTCATAACCCCCGAAATGCTGTCGGACGCGCTTGACTCGGATTTGCTCAGCGAGGAAGCGCGGATACTGTCGAAGCTGCACGATCTTTCGCTGATCTACAAGGAATACGAAAGCAGGCTATGCGATGAGCTTCACGACCCGCGCGAGGCTCTGACCATACTTTCGCAGGAGCTTGAAGGTAAGCGTTTTTTTGAAAGAACGCAGGTGTTCATTGATGGATACTACACCTTTACCGAGCAGGAATACGAAATTATCAAGCATATAATCGCGCAATCAGAGGAGACCTACGTGTCCTTTACGTTCGGCGGCGACAGAAGCTTTTTCGACGAAAACGCCTCCGCCGCAAAGCGAGTTCTTGAGCTTGCAAAGGGCAAAAGCGACGATTACTATACGAATTCATACAGAAGAAGCGACAAGGCGTCGCTTAAGCTTATCGAGCGTAATCTGTGGAGCAACGACGCCGAATCTATGACGGGAGACGACGGGGCGGTAAGGCTGATATCCGCAAAGAACAGATTTGACGAGATCGAAGCCGCCGCGAGCGTTATTACGGAGCATGTCCGTGCAGGCGGCAGATATCGCGATATAACGCTTCTTACAGGCAACACCAACGCGTATAAGCCTATTATCGATTCTGTTTTTGCGCGAGCGGGCATACCCGTCTACACCTCCGATAAGGAGTCGCTCGTATCCAAGCCGCTGTTTTCGTTTATGCTGGCGAGCCTTTCGGTTGTTATCGAGGATTTTTCGCTTCGCAGCGTAAAGCGATACGTTAAGAGCGGATATACCGATCTCGATATCGCGCAGAGCGACGTTCTGCTGAGCTATGCACAGTCCTGGAAGCTTCGCGGAAGGGCTTGGTACGGTGACGAGGATTGGACACTCGATCCCGAGGGCTACCGTGAGGGCGACCTTACTCCGCGCGGCGCTGAAATACTTAAGAAGGCAAACGAGGCACGCGAGCTTGTCGTTCCGCCTCTTGCCGCATTGCGCGAGACGTTGAAGCAGGACGGACTCACGGTGTCAAAGGCTGTTCGCGCGCTTTATTCACATATGATCTCTATGGAGGCAGACGAAAAGCTTCGCAAAAATGCCGAGGCTCTGCTTAAGCTCGGACGCCGCGAGGACAGTGAGCGTGAGATACAGCTATGGAAGATACTTATCAATATTTTCGATCAGTTGGATATGATCTGCGGCGATATGGCGGTCACTCCCAAGCGTATGCAATCGCTTATAAGGCTGATGTGCGACTGCTACTCTCTCGGCGCTATACCCGCGTCGGTCGATGCCGTGACCTTTGGCGATGCTTCGCTTATTCGTGCAGGCGGCAGTAAGGTCGTTATCGTTGCCGGCGTTTGCGACGGCGAGTTCCCCGCGGTTACCCAAAACAGCGGATTCTTCGACCGCGAGGAGGCGTCTATTCTTGAGGGAGCTGGGCTTTCGCTTTCCGATACGATGGAAAAGCAGCTCAATACCAATCGATTTTTCGTGTATGCCGCGTTTTCTGCACCTACCGATACTTTGGTGCTGCTCAGCTCGAAAAGCGAGCTTGCGGGCGGCGAGCTTCGTCCGTCATCTGCCTGGCTTTCTGTAAAAAAGATGCTTCCCGACGTTAAAGAGGAGCAGTTTGAGCTTCAAAACAGCTTCTATTCGCGCGAGAGTGTTATTTCGGCGTTCCCGATGATGAACGAGGGCGACGTTCGCGACAGGATCGAAGCAGAGCTTATAAGGAGCGGCGAGACCTATTTTGAGTCGCGTCCCGAGGTAAGCGACAAGGAATCGCGCATCAGCTTTGACGAATCGACTCTGAATCTGTCGCCGTCGAAGTTTGAACGATACGCGCTTTGTCCCTTTTCCTTCTTCGGAAGCTATCTTCTGAATCTTCAGGAAAAGAAGATAAACGAATTTTCTATGCCCGAAATAGGCAACTTCGTGCATAAGATATTGGAGCTGTTTATGCGCGAGTGCGTGTCAAGCGGACGCTTTGTTGCTCCGACCGACGACGAAAGAAGTGCGCTTATTGCAAGGCTTTCAAAGGAATATTTCCTCGACGTTATCGGCGTCGGCGCGTCCGAGGACAAGCGCTTTTTGCACACTTATGAAAATATGGTCAAGACGATCGATTTCGTAGCCGAAAGCCTCACGCGCGAGTTTTCGGAAAGTGATTTTGTGCCTACCGGCTTCGAGTTCAAGATTGGACTCAAGGGCGAGGACGTTCCCGCGATTTCATACGACGTGGATGGCAAAACGGTCACACTTCGAGGCTCTATCGACAGGGTAGACACCTATACTTTAAACGGTGTAAATTACGTTCGCGTTATCGATTATAAGACCTACAGCAAGTCGTTTTCCGCCGATTTGGTGGAATACGGGCTCGACAGCCAGATGCTTCATTATCTGTTCGCGTACTGCGACCGTACGGGCGCCAAGCCTGCGGGTGTGCTGTACTATACGGTAACGCTTCCAAACGTGCAGATCAACGGCAGGGAGGACGAGGACAAGCTTTATCACGAGCTTGAGAAAACGCTCAAGCGAAGCGGGATCCTGCTGGACGACCCCGACGTCGTTTACGCCATGAGCCACGATTTCAAATTCGTGCCGGTAAGCCGAAAGAAGGACGGTACTCTTTATTCCCGCGGAAGCACCAAGCGGCTTTATACCGAAGCTGAGCTTGACGAGCTTAAAAGGCAGCTTAACGACAATATGACCTCGCTTTCCAAGCAGGTATTTTGCGGAAATATGGATATAGCCCCGCTCGAGCTTGAAAACGGTAAGGCGGAGCCCTGCAAGTATTGCGCGTTCGGCGATATTTGCCGAGCCGGAAAGGAGGCGAACGACGATGACGACGTTGACACAGACGATTCAAATGAAGCCTGAATTTACCGATAACCAACGCCTCGCGATAGAAACGCGTGGTAAGGACATCCTTGTAAGCGCAGGCGCGGGAAGCGGTAAGACGACTGTTCTGACAAAGCGCCTTATCGAAAGGATCAAGGAAGGCGACTCTGTTACCGACTTTCTTGTCGTAACCTTTATGAAGGCGGCTGCGTCTGATATCAAGCGCAAGCTTTACGATGCGCTTCTTGAGGAAACCGCTCTGTCACCCGATAACAAGCATATATACCGTCAGTCCTTGCTCGTTTCCGAGGCGAATATCTGCACCATTTCCTCATACTGCCTTTCGCTTGTGAAGGAAAATTTTGCAATTCTCGGTATTTCGCCGAAGGTTCGCGTAATTGACGAAACCGAGTCGGATATGATGCTGAGACGCGTCGCAGAGGAGCTTGTCGCAAAGGGCTACGACGACGGGGATGAGGCATTTATGCTCATCTCGGATAACTTCACCGGCGATAAGAACGACACTCCGCTTGTCGATTCGATGATAAAGCTTTACAACACCCTGCGTGTTACGCTCGACAGAAGCGAAATGCTTGAAAACTGCGTGCGCGAGCTTGAAAAAGAGGCGGAGATTATCCGTACACAAGGCTTTTTTGCATCGAAGACCGGCAAGGAGATAAAAGCGCGGCTGACCCGCTTTTACGATGAATTTATTGCAAATGCAACCGATATATACGATTTTGCGGCGTCTGTCGCGACAGACGATTGCTATCTTGCGCCGCTTGAAAGGCTTATTGATGCCTTCACTTCTGTTCGCGACTCGCTTGACACGAATTATGTAAACTATTGTGACGTGGCTTCGACTGCGTTTGCAAAAATAACGCTTTCATCAAAGGGCTGTGAAAAGGAAGACCGTGAAGCAGTAAAGGCGATGAAGGAAAAGCTGATGGATGCGCATTCGAAGGTCAAAAAGCGCTATATCCGCGGCAATGACGAGTATAACGCGGCAAGCTTCGAGTCTTGCGCAAGAATCGTTTCTGCAATCAACGATTTCATAACGAGGCTTGACGGAGGATACGAGTCGGTCAAGAGGGAAAGCAACGTTCTTGACTATACCGATTTCGAGCAAAAGGCGTTGCAATTGCTTGAAACCGTCGATGCAAGCGGGAATCGTGTGCCGACCGAGCTTTGCCTTAAAAAGCAGAAGCTTTTCAAGGAGATACTTATAGACGAGTATCAGGACGTCAACCCGATGCAGGACAGGCTTTTTACGCTTCTCGCGGGGAAAAGCCATAGATTCATGGTCGGCGACGTCAAGCAGAGCATATATCGCTTCCGTAATGCCTATCCCGATATTTTCTTGGGGTATAAAGAAAGCTTCGGTCCCGACGCGCGTGACGAAAGCGCAAGAGATGCAAGGATCTTTCTTCGTGAAAACTTCCGTTGCGGTGAGGCTGTCATAAATTATGCAAACTACTTGTTCGATATTGCCACCGAAAGCACCGAATACCGCCGAGAATACGAGGGCGAATGGCTCATAAAGGCGACCAAGCGCGAGGATCTTAAAAATCCCGTCGTCATTGCGGTTGCCGATAAGGAATCGGGTAAATCTAAGGAGGCTCGTGCCTCCGAGGCAGATTACATCGCACGCGAGATAATCCGTCTTGTCAGCGAGGAGAAGTCTGACGACGGAAGCGCCCTTAATTATAAGGATATCTGCGTTATGCTCGGCGCGATGAAGGGGTATTCGATAGAATACGAAAAGGCATTCGCGAAATACGGTATCCCGTATAAGACCGAGGCTGCCGAGAATTTTCTCGAGAATCCCGATATAAGGCTTGCGGTTTCGGCGTTGAAGGCGGTCGACGACCCGACCGACGATATTTCGCTTTGCGCGCTGATGCGAAGCCCGATATGCAACTTCACGTCGGACGAGCTTTACCGTATCCGCAGATGCGTAGGCGGCTGTCCGCTTTGGAGCGCTGTCGAGACTGCGGCGTCGCTGCCGGGGGCGCTTGCCGAAAAGTGCGCGTCGTTCATTGCACGGATCGACGAATGGCGGCGAGAAAGCATCAATTCCGCCTGCGGCGATTTTGTAAAGAGCTTTTTCGTGTCCTCGGGGCTGTTGAGAATATCCGAGACGACACAAAACCGTGACAGTATGCTTTTGCTTTACGATTACGCAAACAGGTATACCTCTGCCGAAAATCACGGGCTTTCGGGCTTCCTCGACTATATGGCAGAGCTTTCGTACGGAGACCGACAGATCTCGGATGCCGCCAAGAGCGGCGAAAACGACGCTGTATCGTTCATAACTGTCCATAAGTCAAAGGGGCTTGAATATAAGGTTTGCTTCCTTGCAGGCACGGATAAGCAGTTCAGAGGGCTCAAGTCATCGAACGAGATCACTCTGCTTCGCGGCGAGGGTATTTTCTTCCGCCTGCGCGACAGAGTACGGTTCACGACGTTCGACCCGCTGTGCAACGTCAACGCCGCGGATAAAGAAAGAGAATCCGCTGTAGGCGAGGAACTGAGAAAGCTTTACGTTGCGCTTACGCGTGCAAAGGAACGGCTTTATATCACCGGCTCTGCCGAAATAGGCTGGAGAGACAGACGATATATAAACACCGCGGCAAAGAGCTGGCTCGATATGGTGCTTTGCTCTGTGATCGGAAGGGAAGAGCGCGACTTTTACGTTCTTTGCTCTATAGACGAGTCGTCGGGCGGCGGTTATTTACAGCGTGCGGAAAAGGTAAGACGTATCGAGCCTACCGAGGAAATGCTTGAAACGCTCAGGTTCAGATATGAATACGAGTCTTCTGTAGGCACAGCCGCGAAGATATCGGTTTCCGAGCTTCGCGAGGGTCTGCTCGAGGATGACGAGTATAACCGCACGGTGCTTTCCGTGCCCGAATCGCGAATAGCCATCAAGCCGAGATTCGTCGAAGGAGGCAACGTCGGCTTTGATGCCATCGGTACTGCAAACCATTTGTATATGCAGTTTTGCAATATGGATAATGTCGATAAGCAGGGCGTCGAATATGAGGCAGACCGACTGCTTGCCATAAAAATGATATCGTCCGAGCAACGCTCGATGCTCGATATCCCTGCGCTTGCACGATTTTTCGAAAGCAACCTTTATAAACGCATCCGCGAGTCGAAGCGGGTCTACCGCGAAAAACGCTTTTCGGTAAGCGACAGGATCGGAGGTAACGAGGACGTTTTGGTTCAGGGCGTAATCGACTGCTTCTTTGAAAATCCCGACGGAAGCTTTACCGTGGTCGATTACAAGACCGACAGGGTAAAAACCGACGAAGAGCTTGTTAAGCGTCATTCTGTCCAGCTTAATTACTACAAGCGCGCCGTCGAGCGTATGACGGGAAGCAGGGTCAGCGAGCTGCTGCTTTACTCCTTTGCGCTTAACAGGGAGATAAAGGCATGAGGCGTCATCGGCTGTATCCCGTAAACGTCAAGCTCGTGCGCGAGAGAAAGCACCAGCTTGTCGAGGTTTTCGATAAGGTCAGACCGCATCGCGGCATTTTCGTGGGAGTGTGTCTGCTTAACGGCTGTTTTACCTGGGAGTCTGTAGGCGAGACCTACGATTCGCTTGAATACGGCGAAAGGCTTACGCTGATGCGCAATGAAAAGCTTCCCAAGACGGCGCCGCTTACTGTATGTAAGGAAGACGGAAGGTTTATCGGCGAGCTTCCGTCCGCCGATTCGCTGCTTCCGAATATGCTGTCGGAGCAGGGCGTTGAGGTGTATTGCTACGTTGAAGCAAAGGACTTCAACGGCGGTATGCCCGAGGTCGCGGTTTCGATTTATTGCGACGATTATTAAAAAAAGAAATGTCAACCTCGATCGATGCAGAGGTTGACATTTTTGCTTGTGTGTGATATATTTTTTAAGAAACGAGGTGAGCAAGGTGAACAGAAAAACAAACAAAATGACGTTGTACGCATTCGGCGCGGTGCTTATGACCGTCTGCGCCTGGATAACTCTGCCGTTTGTGATACCGTTCACGATGCAGACCTTTGCTTTGTATTTTCTGTTATATTACCTCGGGGCAAGGGGGGCGCTTGTTTCCGTAGTGCTTTATATTTGCCTTGGGCTTGTAGGATTGCCGGTCTTTTCCGGCTTCACACACGGCGTTCAGCTTGCGGGACCGACGGGAGGCTTCGTGTTCGGATTTCTTTTGGCGATTCTTGTATATTGGCTTTTGGAATCGCTTATTCCCGAATTTAAGCTCAAGCGATATCTCTGCAGCGTTTTGTCGCTTATTTGCTGCTATGTCTTGGGCGCCGTTTGGGTGTGCGCATGGGCACAGGAGGGCTTCCTCGCGATTGTGGCAGCATATATTTTGCCCTACGTTATTCCCGATCTGCTCAAGATATATCTTGCCGATATCATTTCAAAGAGAATGAAAAAAATTAAAGCTTGATACTGATCTCTCCGCTGTTCAACAGCATTTTTTCGCCGTTTTCGGTAATGACCTCAAGACTGCCGTCGTCATTTATTGCGACGGCTTTTGCTTTGTATTTGACTTGGTTGCGCTCGAAATTGATATCTCTGCCGAGCACAAGCGAATAATCGCGGTAAAGCTCCATAAAGCTCTTGTCGGGAAGTGTTGCGCATAGCGCTTTCAACCTTTTGAAAATGCTTGCGATAAGTGCATTTTTGTTGACTCGTACACCGACAGACGCCGCAATGTCGCGTATTTCCTCGGGGAATATTTCTGTTGTAAGATTGATTCCTATGCCGACGATGACAGCCTGCACGCGGCCGCTTTCGAAGTCGGATACAGCCTCGGTGAGAATTCCGCAGACCTTTTTACCGTCGATGAAGAGGTCGTTTACCCATTTTATTTTCGGCGATCCGCTTGTTATCTCTGCTATCGACTCGCAAACGGCGACAGCCGCAGCAGAGGTAATTGCGGTTGCATCCGAAAGCGAAACGTCGGGATGAAGCACGCAGGAAAAATAAAGCCCGCCTCCGTTAGGAGAATAAAAGCTTCTTCCGTGCCTGCCTCTGCCCGCGGTCTGCTCACACGAGGCAAGAATCGCGTCGCCTTGAAAGGTGTCGATCGTTCGTTTAGCCTCGCTGTTGGTTGAATCGATGGAAGAAAATACCTTTACCGCACATTCCTCATCAAGATGAGCACGTATGCCGGATTCCGAAAGAATATCGCAGCTCGGGTCGAGCCTGTGCCCAAGATTGTGAACCGAGTCAATGACATAGCCCTCGTCCTTGAGGCTGTTGACGCACTTTGAAATTGCGTTGCGGGACACTCCGCAGGATTGTGCGATGCTTTGGCCCGAGATATAGCTGCCGCGGTTGGATTCGAGTATAAAAATTATCTTGTCGCGCAGATTCATTGTAATGCCTCACTTAAAACTAAAAGCCCCGAAAGGGGCTTTTAATGATTTGACGGTGCTTGAACGAGCGGGCTTTACTGAAGCTCCTCGTCGCGCTCACGAAGCGCTCTTTCCTGCTTGGGAGTGATAGAATATTCGATATCACTGTTTGCAATGGAGATTTCTTCGATGAATTCCTCGGGTGCAACGTATTCAAAGGTCTTAACGAAGACCTCGCTCATATTTTCCGCAAGGAAGGCCTCGGGCTCGCGTTCGCTCTTATCGGCTTCGAGCTTCAAGCCGAGGTCGGTGAAGAATCCGTCGATAACGTTACCGTTGTTTGCGACGTTTTCGATCGCTTCGTCGGGATCTTCATCGTCGTCATTGTCGGTGTTGTTACGGTTTTTGAATTCCTCGTCGAGGTACTTGTTATATCTGCCCTCGGTTATGTACGTCATTTTGATACGGTAGGTACCGCTCTGCATCTTTTCAACGGTTTCCTCGGGGATGGTGATATCCCAATCCTCGCCCGACTGAAGCTCGGCAAAGGTGCCGCCGTAAAGCTGAGAAACCGCGCTTGCATTGCCGTTGCTGTATACAACGTCGCAGTACTCGACCCATCCGTCCTCACTTAAATATTCGATCTTGCCTGTCATATCGGCATTCTCGTAGAAGAGGAGAGTGGATCCTGCCGTATTACGAATCGAGATGGTAACCTCCTTGTTGCCTTCCTCGGATTCGCTTACAATATTCACTGATATATCCTGATCCTGCCATATGATGACCTGAAAAGCCAAAACGGTCAATCCGATCATAAACACGAGGGCAAGAGCTAAAATAGTCAAAATGGTTGACTTTCTGCGTTCTATTGCAAATCACCTCAACAATAATATAACAAATATGCAAGCGTTTGTAAATAGTTTATTTGAACAAAAAAACACCTTTTATCGCCTGCTGCATAGAATAGTATTGATAATATCACACAATAATTCCACAATATATGGTATTATCTAAACGCTCAAGGAGGAATATAAATGATGGAAAGAAACAATCCCTTAGGCGGTCTTTGCGGTAACAATAAGGAATCACTTTGCTGTATCAGCGTGGATAAGGTCTTCGACTCGGCACGCGATAAGGACTGTCTCGAGGACGTCCGCGTTCACCTTTGCGACAACGCACAGGAGATCGTAGACAGAGCTACCGCCGTCAGATGTAAATGCGTTGAGGTCATCAACACCAATATCAACATCGAGCCCGTACCCTTCAATAAAGGCTTTTATCAGGTGACGATACGCTATTACTTCTGTGTAACGCTCGAGGCATGTATCTGCGGCGGCAGGGTGCAGGAGGTAAAGGGTCTCAGCGCGTTTGACAAAAAGATCATCCTTTACGGAAGCGAAAAGAACGTATCGGTCTTCACGTCCGACCCCGAAAACAACAGCTTCTGCTTTGACGAGCGCGATCTTCGCTGTGACAGCGAGCCCACTCTCCCCACCGTTGTCGTTGAGGTCGCATCTCCCATCTGCCTCGACAGTAAGCTTGTCGAGCGGGAGCGCAGATTCGGTCATTGCTGTATGTGTATCGACTCTATACCCGAGCCTATCCGCAACAGATTCGACGGCTGCTTCGTCGATAACGTGGGTGTGAATAACGTTTACGTTACCATCGGCGTATTCTCGGTTATCCGTATGGAACGCAAGGTTCAGCTTATGCTTCCCGCCTGCCGCTTCTGCCTGCCCGAGAACGACTCCAAGCCCTGCAATAACGATGATCCCTGCTCGATCTTCGGAAAGATGCAGTTCCCGCTCGGTGAATTTTATCCCTATGCCGACGACTGCCGCGGCAACGATTCGCCCGCAGCTCAGCCCAAGGGCTGCTGTGACAAGGGCTGCAAATAATTTTTTGAGAGGATGCCCGTGCTCGGGCATTTTCTCTTTTTATTTTTTTCGGAGTGCGGTTGATTGGATATTGAAAATCAAGCTCGTCTGTGCTAAAATGTAAAAAAACGGAGGTGCGTTATGGAATACGTAGAGGTTGTTAATCAGAATCTTCATATGCAGGGCTTTTCAAAGGGCGAAGGCTTTATGTACTGGTCGTTTACCGACAGCATCGTCAAAACCACGATGAACGGTACGGTAAAATGTCAGGCCGAGATACACGGCGGTCATTTGGGCGACATCGATTATTACGACGGCAGGGTTTACGGTAGCTATCTCGGAAACGCGCTCCCCGGACACGCGTGGGAGGATTGGACCGGCTTTAAGATCTACGTTTTCGATGCTGACGATCTCCGCGTCATCAATATAATAAATCTCGATATCTGTGATTATTACAAGAGCATCACCTGCACACCCGAGGATACCAGAGGCTTTCAGGGCATCGACGGTGTGACGATAGCACCAGACCCCAAGACGGGCGAAATGCGTCTTTTCGTTGCATGCGCTCTTTACACAGGCGAAAAATATGCGAATCAGATAATACTTCAGTTTACACTCGACGGCAAATACGAGACCGAGTATCACATTCCGACGGGCAACACCGTTTACGGTATTCAGAATCTCGACTACGATGCGGAAAACAAGGAATTCTGGTTCACCACCTACGGTCCCTCGCAGCCGTATCAGCCTAAGGAGCTGCTTTACTGTATCTCCTACGACCTGAGCGAGATAAAGCGCAAGTACGTATATTCGACGCCTTACGGCATCGATTGCTTGGGCAAAGAGGGCTTTTATGCATCGGTTCAGTACGGTAAGAACGGTAAACGCGGAGGTATCGCATTCAAGTGCGAGGAAGCCTTCTTCACGACTCCCAAGACCGAGCAGGAAATCACCAAAGCGTTGGTAGAATAATCAAACTCCCCGCCTGGGGCGATGCACCATAGTGATAAATCGCCCAACTGCGGGGAGTTTTCACCTTTTGATTGAATCTGCTCACGCAATAATAGCTTGACAATCGATACGGTTACATAGTAAAATTTGGTATCAAGGCAAGGGAGGCGCGATATGACGATAAGGCTTTCGGAGAATATAAAAAAGCTGCGCGAGCAAAAGGGCGTGACGCAAGGTGAGCTTGCCGAGAAGCTGTCGGTGACGCCTCAATCGGTGTCGAGATGGGAAAAGGGACAAGCGATGCCCGATATCGAAAAGCTGCCGCAGATAGCCTGCTATTTTGGCGTAACCATCGACTTCCTTATGGGTACCGCAGAGCCGAGCCTATATTCGATCTCGCGCGAGCTTGTTGAGATACGCACGCAGCTTCGCGAAGAAAAAACACCCGAAAGGATGCTTAAATATTTAGAGCTTCTCGAGATGAGCATCAACAGCGGATCGAATATTTTTCTGAGCGAATATCTGGCAACCGGCGAGAGAATGAAGCGAGAGGGCAACCTTATTGAGAAGGAGCGTGCGGATTCGATATACGAAACGGTACGGGGAAAGCTGCTCGATATGCTTCCTCGCGAGCGTGAGCGCAAGCTCATACCGATCGTCATAAACGAGGACGAAGAGGATCTTGAGCGATGGTCCGACCTCGTTGCAGACGACAACACCTTCTCCTGCTGGCGCGATTATCTTCTTAACCGTTACCTACATAATAATGACGATGAGCGCTTTACGGAGGTTCGGCGAGAGCACGCCTTTGACGAGATAGGCAAGCTTTTGTATATGATTACGCAAAAAAGCTCGCACTACGTGGGCGGTATTTACCACAGCCACTGTGAAGCGATAGAGAATTGCCGACTTGCAAGCGACCTTATTTCGGTATTTTCAAAGCGAGATGACGATGCTTTTATCTTTCATCGCATAACCGTTGAGGGGCGCATTCTCGGAACCCTTCTTGCACAGGAAAAGCTTGATTCCGCGTATGAAGCGATGGAGCGCATAAAGGAGCTTTTGCGGCTTTGCAGCTCGCTTATCGGCAAGACGCTTAACGGCTCGGTCGAGCTGTTTGACGGTCTCGCCATTACGGCAGACAGAGAACGCTTCGAGCACGCTATGTTCGATATTGATATGATAATGATGACCGGACAGATGCAGAAGCTGAGGTCTGAGGACGAAAGGTTTGAAGAGTTTGCGCGATTTGTCGAGGCGGTACATCGGGAGATCGACCCCTTTTACTTCATCGAATCCAAGGAAAAATTCGAAATGCTGTATAACCGCGCACTGGCGGTGGCGAAAAAGCAGCGAACGAAATATCTTTCTTACAGCCTTGCATTGGAAACCTCTAAGGGCAACGTGTACGAGCTTTATATACCCGACGCATTGAATGAAGGCGACGAGGAAAAGAACTTCTTCAACCTGCTCAGATGGAGCGCCGACACGCAGATTACGCGGTTGGTGGGATTCCTGTGCGATTCAAACAATAAGTTCAACTTAGACCTTCCGTCTGCACGCTTGCGCGAGGCATTGGCAGAGCTGGACGCGCGTAATCTTGACACCGAAATATTGTTAAACGGCAGACATTTCTTTGATGTAAAGCAAAACCGTGTGACGCTTTCGCCCTCGGTGCTGTTAAAATACGAATAATAAGAAAACAGATATGCAATTGAGCTCAATCGCATATCTGTTTTTTGTTAGCGTTTATTCTTCATCCTTTGATGCTTCGATGACCGAAGCGGTGAAACGGGGTGCTGATTCCGATGCGACGCCGTCGCCATCCGACGACGCCTCGGGCTGATCCGCCTCGTGTGTATCGTCGTTTGTACCGAAATCGGGGTCAGTCGGGTCGGGACGTGAATACGCCTCGTCAAAGCCTGCACCGCAATCGTCGTAGAAATCAAAGCTTATGAACTTGTTTTCCGCCTTGTGCTTTTTCAAAAGCTTGAAATAAAGCATATAAAGGATAAATACGACCAAGCCGGCAAGAGATATCCAGACGCCGCCGGGCAAATTGAGGTGGAGTCCCATAAGGTCGATTTTCGTTGAAACGAAAAGACCGGGCGTCGTGTAGTCGAATACGATTTCGTTTTCGCCCGCCTCACATTCAACGGCGACAAATCCGTAGGTCACGCGGAGCACGTCGGTCTCCGAGCCGTTTACCGTTGCGCTCCAGCCGTTTTCCTCGTAAGGCACGCTGAAGTAAACGATGCTCGGCTTGTCAAGCGTGATGCTTGCGCTGAAGCCCTGACTCGAGTACTCGAAATCGTCACTGCACATTTCGCGTCTTTCCGCCACCGACGTTCTGAATATATCGTAGTTGGCGGGAGCCTTGTTTTCGGGACGCACGCGGGTCATAAACTGCGAATAGTAACCGTCCATATTGTCGGGAACGACAAGATACTTGCAGAGCATCTTGTGACGATCGGATTTGCTGTACGCGGTCTCGAAATCGGTCTGCGTCATAAATTCGGTGTAGGCAAAGCCCATCGGGATATAGTCGTTGTTGACGTAAATGTCGTAGCCGTTCTGCGACTCCTGATAGGTGAAGCCCATTGCGTTGTGCTTCTGCGTGTAGCTGCCGTTTTCCTCAAGCTTACGCTTGTTCTTTGAGCTTTCGATGAAGGAATACTTCGTGGAGGTGAATGCGCGCAGTCCGTAAAGCGAGCTTTCTGCACGCGAACCGACGTTTCTCGTTACGCCTATCTTGGGGTAGAACTCCATAATAGAGGGAGGAACGACGGTGTGGAAGCATTCTATGGTGGGATAATTCCAATAAATACCGAGGTTGTCAATAGTGGATATGCTCGACGTTCTGAAGAAGTCGATTCGGTAAAAGTCCTCGTGCGGGTCGGGTAGATTAACCTCGCCCTCGATAACCTGATCGACGAGGAATTTGCTTGAATGCGAATACTGCTTGCCGTTCGTAATATGAACGCAGCCGTAAAGCACCGTCATACAGCAGACGCCTACAAGCAACGCACGCTCGAACATTCTCGTGCCGCGATACTTGCGTATGAGTGTCGCCGTGAGGAAGATTCCCAAAAACGCGATGCCGACGTACAGCCAGAATCTTGCAAGGTAGGGAGGATAACCGAGGTCCATTACGAATTCGGTCGTCGCATCCTTGGCTTCGTTTTCGTGCTCGTGCCAGATGAGACCGAGCGGGAGCGCGATTGCCGTGCAGAAGAAGGTCATTACGGCGGTCGGGATGCGCCAATTCGTTCTTGCATCCTCAAGGCTTACGACGGTCGCAAGCGAGAACATCAGTATCATCATATACAGCCAGCGTGCGTAATACGCCGTGCTGAAGAGGAAGAAGGCGCTGTTGAGGACCGGAACGAGAGAGAACACGACCAGCGTTATTATCAAGCCCTTGAGCCAGGTGCGCTTTTTAACGGTGAACAGCGCAAACACGCCCGAGAGGGCAAACATGGGCAGATACATGGATATCGACGCCCAGCGCGTTTCGTGACCGCTGAAGAAGTTTACTCGAGAGGGGATATCGGGAGGGAAGAAGTAGGACTCGAATATCTGTCCGTATCTCTGCCAATAGAATTCGCCGCTCTTTGTCCAGACAAACAGCGATTTGAGCGTGTCCTTTGCCGATTCCGATTTGCCCTGCGCGAGGTACTCGAAGTACTGCATTATCTTGCCGGTGAAGTTGGCTTCGATTCGGCTGTTGCCCATCAGCGCGCTTGCGCCGGGAAGTAATATTATCATCGCGAGTGCAACACCGATTACCGCCTCGATAACGAGCGCGCCGAGCTTGTTCATCGTGATCTTGAAGGAGCGCGTCGGGAGCCTGAACATAAAGTAGATGATACAGAACGCGACCTGTCCTACAAACATAAAGTAGTTTATCATCGCGTTTATCATTACCGCGATGGCAAACAAGCCCTTGCGATCGTTTTGTATCAGCTCCTCCATACCGATAAGCAGGAGCGGGAAGAACGCCACCACATCGTGGAACTGGTTAAAGAAGGTGTTGTAGATCTGGAAGCCCGAGAATGCGTAAAGCATCGCACCGATAACGGCGTATTCCTTGTTCTTTACAAACCTCTGCAAATATGCGTAGGCGATGACCGCAGCGACCATATACTTGACCATATACATAGGCGCCATAAGGTAGGGAGCCCAGGTCGAGGGGAAGATGCACATCAGCCAGAAGAAGGGGCTTCCGAGCATATAGTAGGAATAGCTGCCGATGAAGTTTGAGCCCATATCGGTGACCCAGTCCCAACCGAAATCGCCGTTTTGGACCATACGGACGCAGTTTTCGTAAAAGCAGATCTGCTGTGCGTTATAGTCGCCGTAATAAAGGAATATCGGCGAGCCCGTCTTGACCCATTCCACAATGACGAACGGGACGGTTATGCAGGCGGAAACGACGAATGACCACCAAAGCACCTTTCGGTAAAAATGCCAGGGGCTCATCGGGTTGAATTTGAATTTATTCTTCAAAGCATTCAATGCTGTCATTCAATATCTCTCCAAAAGCTTATAATTAAATGTATTTTACCTCTTTTATATATAAATGTCAATATGCGTCGGTCGTCTTTTACGTTTCTTTCTTCTTGACGGAATCGATAGGCGGTGGTATAATGATAAGCAACAATTATTATGGAGGAACCGCATCTTGAAAAGAATAACTGCGTTGCTTCTGACAGCGTTGATTTTCATCACATCGCTTCTGCCCGCCTGCGCCGTAAACGACAATGCAAGCGAGCAAAGGGTGTTGGTGAAGATCGACGGGTATCTGTTCAATCTTCTCGAAAAAACCACGCCCGAGGATTTTCTTGCCGCTTACGGTGAATACAGATCCTGCTCGTCCGAGGGAGAGTTTATCGGTACCGGCGATAAGATAACAGCCAAAGACGGCAACGAATACACTGCCGTTATCTACGGCGACGGCGACGGCGACGGCGAAATAACTGTTTACGACTACATTCTCGTAAGGCGTCTCTATATGGGTACGGTAAAGCTTGAAAAGCATTTTGAGCTTGCCTGCACGCTTGGCGACACGGTAGACCAATTTGATTATATCTACGTGAAGAGACACGTCCTCGAAACCTTTGACGTAAGCAGACTTATGCATCGCGAGCCGCTTGAGACGGACGGCAAGATCGACGGAAACGGCATAAAGATCGCCTATATCCCGCTCGACAACCGTCCCGTTAATAAGGATAGGGTAGAGTATCTTGCCGCAGCGGCGGGATTTGAGCTTCTTATCCCCGACGAGGACCTTTACCGCACGGCTCTTGACAATATGACTCCCAACTCCGACGGTTCTACGCTCGGTAACCGCGAGGAGCTTTTGAAGTGGCTCAAGTCGGTTGAAAATGATTGCGATTACTTCGTCATCTCTCTCGATCAGCTTATCTCGGGGGGCCTGGTAGGCTCTCGTTATCTTTGCAATACAGACCTTACGTTTGAGACCGAGGTCGCCGATTATATTATTGAGCTTGCGGAAAACAAGCACGTAGTGCTGTTCGATACGGTGATGAGACTTGCGTCGACGGTCGGCTATCAGGGCTACGACCTAAATACCTACAACGCGTTGCGCTCTTACGGTCAGGTTGCGAGAAAGCAGCTCAGCGGAGACGCTCTCAACGTCGATAACATCATTGCCGGATACCGCAAAAACGACAGGGGAAACACTATTCAGGTTTCTGTTTCGGATACCGTGCTTGACAGATATCTCGCCTCGCGCGAAAGAAAGCTGAGGATAATCGATTACCTTCTCACAAACGCCTGCGAGGATATCGAGCGTATCTATATCGGCGTTGACGATTCCTCGCCGCAGACCACTATTCAAACTAACGAGATCAACTATATAACCTCTCTCGGCGGTGACAATATGACGCTGTTTGCGGGTGCCGACGAGCTTGGGCTTATGGGCATTGCCGCAGTAGCGACCGACGTTTACGGTAAAGCCGAATGTAAGGTGACCTATTTCGGAGAGGGCAAGGATTGGGCTGCCGACGAGTTTGATACTGCAACGCTTGCAAGCAATATCGATAAGCACTTTGCTTCTATCGGAGCATCCACCGACAGCAACGACGAAAACGCGCTTCAGGTGCTCGTGCTGACTCGCTCCAACAGCGTTTCGTACTATGCCGACGCTCTTATGAAGCAGGCGATCAAAAACGTCAACGCGGGCATTCCTACCTGTGTTATAGACGCTTCAAACAACACTCACGCACTCGGCGAGGCTATGCTCGACAATAATTTCGATATCGCGGCATTGCTCGGCTACAGTAACTGGAACACGGTTGCAAACGCGACGGGAATCGCTCTTTCGAACGCAGTTGCGAGGTATATGTATATCTACAATTGCTCCGATGTGACAGAGGCATCGAACGACGCATTCGTTAAGACGATGACGTTTGCCCTTATCAAGGATATTTCGTACAAGCGCAAGGGCATTACAGATCTTTCCAACAGTAGTGCATATGGTCCCGCGACCATTGTTTCGCGAATCAATTCTTCGAAAATTATGGTATCAGACGGCGAATATGCAAGCCACGGAAGAGTAAGCGTTTCAAATTTCCGCTACCCCTGGAACCGCTCTTTTGAGGCTACCTTCGATATTAAGGTTTCATAAATAATTAAAGAAAAAGGCTTGCTTTCTCAGCAAGCCTTTTTTGTACTTTTGTTTTTAGTTGATTGCGTATGCCGCGGAGTAAGCCTCGTAATCTGCCTTGAACTGCTCGTCGTTGCCGCTCTTGACGCTGTTGAGGTACTTGTGGGTCGCGAATTCGCCCTCGGCAACCTCGATCAAAGCCACCGCGATGTTCGAGCAATGGTCTGATACACGCTCAAAGCAGTTGATAAGATCGTTAAGAATGAAGCCGAGTTCGATTGTGCAGGCACCCGCCTGGAGTCTCTGGATGTGGTTGCTTCTCATTTCAGCGGTGATGCTGTCGATAACCTGCTCAAGCGGCTCGACCTTGCGTGCAAGCTGAGTGTCGCCGTTTTCGAATGCGGTGAAGGTTATCGAAATGATCTCGCGCAGTGCACTTTCGGCAACCGCGATTTCCTTCTGCGCATCTGCAGAGAAGGAAAGCTTCTTTTCGTTCAGCTCCTCGGCGGTCTTCACGATTTCGACTGCGTGGTCGGAGATACGCTCGAAGTTGCCTATCGAGTGAAGCATGGTAGATACGTTTTGCGAGTCCTTTTCGGTTATATCGTTGCTCGAAAGCTTTACGAGATAGGTGCCTAACTTGTCCTCGTACTTATCGACGACGCCCTCGTCCTCGACTACCTTGTCTGCAAGCTCTCTGTCAAAGCTGTTAAGCGCGTCAAGCGAGTCGACAAGCGCTTCCTTGACGATTCCACTCATTTTGACGGTGATGTTGCGGCATTCGGAAATAGCAACTGCAGGGGTAGCAAGCAATCTTTCGTCCAGAAGAACCTCCTGCTTCTTTTCGTCGTCGCCCTTGATGATTTTGTTTGCGAGCTTAACCAAAAGCTTCGAGAAAGGAAGAAGCGCTAACGTTGTGACGAGGTTGAATACAAGGTGACAGCAAGCGATTCCTATCGCATTGATGTTCTGAGACACTATAGCAAAGTCGAATATCGCGTGAAGTGTGTAGAACAGGATAAGACAGAATACCGTACCGATAACGTTGAACAGAATGTGCACTACCGCAACGCGCTTTGCGTTACGGTTGACGCCGAAGCTCGAAATAAGCGCCGTCACGCAGGTACCTATGTTCTGACCCATGATGATGGGGAGCGCCATACCGAAGGTAAGACCGGCGCCGCTTGCCGCGATGACCTGAAGCATACCGACACTTGCCGCCGAGCTTTGAATGATGCCGGTAACGACCGCACCGACAAGCACGCCGAGTATCGGGTTTTTGAAGTGTACAAGAAGCTCACGGAACTGTGCGTTATCTTCAAGACCGCTCATGGAATCACCCATAAAGCTCATACCGCACATAAGGATCGCAAATCCGACGAGTATCGCGCCGATATCCTTCTTTTTCTTGCTCTTGCCCATCGTGAGAAGCACGCCGACAAGCGCAAAGATAAGAGAAAAGTTAGCGGGCTTTAAAAGGTCGGTTATAGTGAATCCCGACGCACTGCTTTCAATGCCGACAAGTGAAGTGAGGAACGCAGTAAGGGTCGTGCCGATATTCGAACCCATAATGAGCCCGACGGTCGAATCGAGCGCCATAATGCCCGAATTGACCAAGCCGACGAGCATGACCGTCATTGCGGACGACGACTGGATGGCAATCGTGATACCGGCACCGAGTGCAAGGCTCTTAAACGGGTTCGAGGTCATTTTCTTGAGCGTGGATTCGAGCTTGCCGCCGGATATCTTTTCCAATCCGTTCGACATTATCGTCATACCGTAAAGGAAGAACGCGACGCCGCCTATGAGCATTATGACGTTGCCCATATCGAAGCCTCCGCCCGACGATTCGCCGGCCGATGCATCCTCGCTCACCTCTGCGCTTACTGCATCGGACGCATCGCCCTCCGCGGTAGCTGCAAAGCAGGTGCAAAGCAGTATGAAAACAGCTGCGATGATAACTAATAAGGGTTTTTTCATTGCGGGATTATCTCCTGTTTTCGCTCGCCTCTCGATTTCTTTGAGACGGGTGTTGCGGCCGCCGTTGAACTGTCGCGGCTGTGGGATATTCAGTCAAAATACGCCGAAAATCGCGTCGAATTCGCATCTTCCCTCATTTGCATTTTACCAAAACATACGCGTTCTTGTCAATAGGTTTCGGACAATTTTCTTTACCGTTTCTTTGACGGTGCCTTTCTTTTTTTGAGGTAAAAAAGGAAGCCCTTTGGGGACTTCCTTTTGCTTGTTATTCGGTTCTGAGTGCCACAACGGGATCCTTCTTCGCCGCACTGCGCGAGGGGATGATGCCCGCGATAAGGGTAAGAAGAACGCTTATTACCACTAAGATTATCGCCACGGGAACAGGCAGTATGGCGTTGAGATTGGGGATTTCGGTGAGATAGTGAAGAATAAGGTTGATGGGTATGCAAAGCAGGTAGGTGATAAGCACACCGAGAGCGCCCGATGCAAAGCCGATCATTACCGTTTCTGCGTTGAACATACTGGAAACGTTCTTCTTTGAAGCGCCGAGAGCACGGAGAATACCGATTTCCTTGGTGCGCTCCTGTACCGAAATAAGTGTGATAACGCCGATCATTATCGAGGAAACGATAAGCGATATAGCTACGAATGCTATAAGCACGTAGGAGATGGCGTTGATTATCGTGGTTACCGAGGACATCATAAGTCCGACGTAGTCGGTGTAGGTTATCTTTTCAAGCTCGTCAACGTGCTCGTTGTAGTTGGCGATAGCCTCCTCGATCGTGTCCTTTTCCTCGAACGAGGATGCGTAAATATTGATGCTTGCAGGGGAGTCAAGGTCGACGTATCCGAGCTCTCTCAGGTTTTCGTCGTAGGTTGATTCCGAGAATTCGAGGACCTCGTCGTAATAAAGCGCAAACTGCGATTCGGTGTATGTCGCCATTTCGGCATCAAGCTCGCTTATAAGCTGCTCGACGGGCTTCATACCGTGCTCAAGCGTTGCGTTGTAGGCTGCCTGCATCTTAAGCTGCTCGACGAACTGCTGGGTGTAGAGCGCCGTGACGTCCTCGTCCTTCATTATTTCCAAAAACGACATACTGTCGCTTTCCGACATACCCATAAGCTGGGTCAGCACCTGTACGAGCACAGCCTCCATTTCGGCTCTCGTCTTGCCGTTGAGCTCTGCCGCAACCGCTGCGTTGATCTGCTCATCGGAAAGGGTTCCCTTGATCTTAATATAGATCTCAGCCTTCTTGTCGTCGGTAAGACCCTCGACGTAGTTCTTGAACTCCGCGGTCTTTTCGCTGTCCGAAAGAGTACCGGTGTTTTCAAGGAAGGGAAGTCCCGTGAAAATATCTCTGTCGGTGCTTTCGAGCTGTACCTTCAAGGCGGCGGATTCCTTGGATTTTTCGATAGCGTATTCGGTGAGCTTGTGAGTGTAGCCGATGCCCGCCATAAGCATAGTCGAAACCGCTTCCTCACTCGGGCGGATGATGCCCGTGACCTTCAGGCTGAGTCCGTTTGCATAAAGCAGCTTGAGACCTGCCTGCGTTTCGCGCATATCGACGTAGCTGTCGGTGGTTTTATCGTATGCATAGCTGTCTGCAGAAAGGATCGTGCGGAATTCCATACCGCAGATTTCCTCGTAGGACCAGCTCTTTGAATTAAGCTCGATCGATTCCTTGTTGAAGGCGGCGTGAGCAAGCGCGTCTATATCCTCCTTGGAGATAAGGCCGAGTGCATAAAGCGTCATATCGTCGATCTCGTTGTTTTCATCGACAACGAGTACGATCTCGTCGTAGGAATTCGGCCAGCTTCCGTAGATGACGTCGTACTGCTTTTCAAGCAACGGGTTAATCGGGTCGCCGTCGTCGCCGGGGAGCATTTCCTGCCAAAGTCTGGTGCCGCCCATCATCATCATGCTCGAGCTGCCGCCCAACATGCTTTCGCTCATATCGAGATACGATGAGAGGTCAAGTCCGAAGTATTCGATAAGAAGGTCCTGCATAAGCGCCTGCGAGTCCGATCGGATGATATTGCCGTCGACGTTTTCGGTATACACCATAAGGTCAATGTCGTAGGTGTACTGAACGCCGTTTATCGCCTCGTAAAGTCCCGATGTGCTGTCGGGGTTCGTGCGCTCTGCTTCGAGATACTTTTTGAATGCCTTGAGGTCGTTTTCATTGGTTTCCATTGCATTGAGCGAGTTTACAAGATTGTAAAACATCGCCTTCTGGTAAACTGCGTCGTTTTCGTGCTCGGCGTTCGATTCTGCTTGATCGATAAACGCCGTGAGAAGCGAGCCCATATCCAGATGCTGTGCCTCGAGCGTCAGCGGATAGGACGAAAGTGTGTCCTCCTGCAACGCGTCAATATATGCCGTCATACCGTGCGATACCGCGAAAATAAGCGCGATACCGATGATGCCGATGCTTCCTGCGAAGCTGGTGAGTATGGTTCTGCCCTTTTTGGTAATAAGGTTTTTAAGCGACAGTCCAAACGAGGTCTTTAGCGACATCGAGGGCTTTTTTGCCTTCCTTTCGGCTTCGCTCTTTGCCTTGTTGCGGGAATCCTCATCGCGTGCTTCCTCCTCGGTAAGCGGCAGGCTGTCGGAGAGTATGACACCGTCGAGCATTCTTATGGTTCTTGTTGCGTAGGTATCGGCAAGCTCGGGGTTATGGGTAACCATGACTACGAGTCTGTCCTTAGATACCTCCTTAAGTATCTCCATAACCTGAACGCTCGTTTCCGAGTCAAGCGCGCCGGTGGGCTCGTCTGCGAGGATAATATCGGGGTTGTTTACGAGTGCGCGGGCAATGGCAACTCTCTGCATCTGTCCGCCCGACATTTCTGCAGGCTTTTTATAAAGCTGATCGCCGAGTCCGACCGATTCCAACGCCTCCTTGGCACGCCTTCTGCGCTCTGTCTTGGAAACGCCGCAAAGCGAGAGCGCAAGCTCTACGTTTGCAAGGACCGTCTGGTGGGGGATAAGGTTATAGGACTGGAATACGAAGCCTATTGAATGGTTTCTGTATTTATCCCAATCGGCGTCTTTGTATTCCTTTGTGGATCTGCCGTTTATGAGCAGGTCGCCCGAGTCGTATTTGTCAAGACCGCCGATAACGTTAAGCAGCGTTGTTTTGCCGCAACCCGACTGACCGAGTATAGCAACGAATTCGCTTTCACGGAAGCTGACGGAAATCCCCTTCAGCGCTTCGGTCACCGTGTCGCCGACAACGTAGGATTTCATTATATCGCGTAGCTCAAGCATTTAAAATCCTCTTTCTGTAAAAATACACAATACTATACAATGTATATTAAAACAGCACCAGAATGTTTTGTCAATAATAAATATGCAATATTTTGTAAACATTTAAACACGTTATATAATTTTTTGCACAAATAAAAAAGAGGGGCGAGCCCCTCTTGGTTATTAAATATACGGAACGTCAGTGAAACGCTTGATTTCGATATCGGGACACCGAGATTCGATCGTCGTCAACAGCCTTTCAGTGCAGGTGAGCTTTAACGCATCGTTTTTTAACGTGATATTTGCGAATATTCCGCGCTCGCGCGGAGAAGTATATGCATTGCAATACTTTTCGGTGAAAATATAGACCTTTTTGAAGCCGATCGGCAGACGCCATATTTCAATACTCGTGACGCTTTTCCAAGGTATGAAATCCTCTCCGAACTTCGGACGGTATAGCATTATTCCGTTGTCGTTATATTCGATACAGTTGGTATAAAATGTTGCTTTAACCGTGCACACAAAGAGAATAGTGAAGACAAGCGATCCGAGAGATGCAAAGCAATATAGAGAAATCGATGCGGCAGGGGAGTTATATGAGACACGGGCGGCGAGTCCGAACAGTGACGAAAAGAGAAGCACACCTATTGCCAAAATTATCAGGTTAAGGGATATTAGCTTGATTATCGATTTTGTTTTGAAACTCATTATCAGCTCTCCTTTCTGAACCAATTGTAGCAAATTTTCGGAAAAATGTCAAGAAAAGACCGCTTGTGCGGTCTTTTCGGTTAAATGAACTTGATCGTTTGGATTTCGAACGGCTTGAATTCAACGCTTTGATCTATTTCGCAAATTATGTTTTCCATAAGATCGCAAAGGTATGCTTTTCTTTCACCGAAGGCCTTGTTGAGCGAAATCTCTGCGGTTGCGCTAAGTCCCTCGAATTCATAAGCGCGAACGATGATTCCTTCGCCGTCTTCGGAATTCTTGACCCAATCGATAGCGACATTTTCGGCGCTGCAATTAGCGACGCTTGCGTCGGTGAACGCCTCGGGAGCAGAGCCGTCGAATGCCTTGGGAGGATCGTTAAGAGCGTATCCCTCACTCACGACGGAGTTTACATAATCACCGTCGTGTACGTAGAAGGAGTAGGTGAACTCCTGCCTGCCCTTGTCGGCATCCTTGCCGGGATACATACTGCTTCTCAGCAGGTCGATATCAAGCACGCTGTCCCATACGCGGTAGCCGTACTTGCAGTCGTTCATCAGCGCCGCGCCGTGGCTGCCGTCGGATATATCGATCCATTTATGAGCGCAGATCTCCTTCTTCGCCGCCGCAAAGCTGTCGCGCTTGTGTGTCGGGCGCAGGATACTGCCGTACTGAATGTCGCATCTTGCCTCGTCGCTTTGTGCAGTGAGCGGGAATGCGGCTCTGAGCATCTGGTGAGTCTCCTGCCAATCGACAAGGGTTTTGAAATCGATTCTTGCCGAATCGGGGTAGATACAAACAGTTTGGGTCAATCGGCTTTCACCCACGGTATAAACCGAAACGCGTTCGGCAACGCCGTCGACGATTTTCTGCGAAACCGATTGCAGCGTAAGCCTTTCGCGCGGGTTTACCGCGAAGTCCGCGGGGACCTCCCAAGCGTTCAGGGTGTCGGAATAAGCGTTCAAAACGTTGCCCTCGCCGCGGAGGTATTCAAAGTTATCCGCCTTTTCGATAACCGATCCGATGCCGCCTTCTTCGGTGAAAACAACTTTTATCTTGTTGTTTTCGATGAAGTTATCACCTAAAACGACGTCGTCGCGATCACTCTTTTTAGCTGTCGTAAAGCTCATCGGAAGCGCGGTGACGTAATCATATCCGTCACCGTTTTTGACGTAACCATCAAATTTAAATGGGGAGGGGTTGAAGTAGCAGCTTCCGTTTTTGTCGGAAATTGCAGAGAATGCCTCGCGCTCGATACGCTTGATCTCGCCGTCGATATATGCATATCTTACGTCGGTCTCGTCGTAAACGCGCTTGATCGAGCTGCCCGGGATTATGTCGTGGAACTGATAGAGAAGAACCTCTTTCCAAAGCTTTTCAAGCTCCTCCTTTGGATATTCTGTGCCCGAAAGACAGCTTGCGATGGTTGACATAATTTCGGCATCGTGGAAACCGATCTCGCACTTTCTGTTGCTTCTCTTGTTGCGAGACTGGGTCGTATAGGTGCCCTGATGCTTTTCGAGATAAAGCTCGCCCTTATAGGAGGGGAACTTGTCCTGATCCTTTTGAAGCTCGTTGAAGAAATCGATGGCGAATGCCTGCTTCACCTTGGGTATGCCCACAAGGTCGTATTCGCGCGAAAGACGCTCGAGATGCTCCATTCCGGGGCCGCCGCCGCCGTCACCGATGCCGTAAAGAAGCATCGAACGGTTGTCGATCTCGCGTTCCATATACTTGTCCTCGGTCTGGATCATCGACTCCGCGCGTGCCGCACTGTTGTAGTTGCCTTCGGGCGGCATATGAGTGAGTATCGTTGAGCCGTCGAGACCTATCCAGTTAAAGGTGCTGTGAGGGAAGCGGTTTACCGCATTCCAGCTCATTTTTATTGTAAGGAAGTACTTGACGCCGCTCTTTGCCATTATCTGCGGGAGCTGTGCCGTGTAGCCGAAGACGTCGGGGATCCAAAGGATCTCCTGCTCGTATCCGAATTCTTCCTTGAAGTACATTTTGCCGTAAAGCATTTGGCGCACAAGGCTTTCGCCCGAGGGGACGTTGGTGTCGCTTTCGACCCAGAATCCGCCCTGAAGCTCGAGCCTGCCGTCTGCGTAAAGCTGCTTCATCTGCTTGTAGAGCTCGGGGTGCTCGTCGCGCACCCATTCAAGCATCTGGGGCTGGCTGACGCCGAACAGATAGTCCTTATAGCGCTCGCTGTTGCGAAGCACGGTAGCAAAGGTGCGTGCCGCCTTGCGCTTGGTCTCTCTGATGGGCCAAAGCCACGCAAGGTCGATGTGAGCGTGACCGAGAGCGGTGATCTCGAAGTCGCTTTCGCTCTTGCGTGCAAGAAATGCCTTGGTGAGGCTTTTTGCTTGCTTGATATCGCTTGAATAAACGGTTATTGCGTCCTCGAAGCATTTCTTTGCTTCTTCCTTGAGCGTTTCGTCCTTGGTTGCCTCCGCAAGGTGCCAAATGACCTCTAAATCGTAGTAAAGAGAACGCTTTTCGTTATCGACAACGGCAATCTGCGCTCTGTGAAGCACGCCGATCTTGTCGAGCGGTGCGTGCTCGTCTTCGCCGAAAAGGTCGTTTGCACCGCAATCTACCCAGATATCGATATTTCCACCGTTTTTCATTGCATCGTCGGGGAATACTACAACCTTGCCGGGTAATCCGAGGTGGAAGGAATAAAAGCTGTCCTTGTTGGTTATTCCCTTGAAGGGTACGCCGTTTTTGTCGAAAACGCAGCCCTCGCCGCCGACGTCGAGAAGGAAAGCGACCTTGCTCATATCGGTGCCTGCGGGAATAGTGCCGACCATATTCATCCAGGCGCAATCCCAAAGCTTGCCCCAACGGTCGCCGATGTGAAGCGATTCCTTTCTTCCGCTTAAGCGGTCGGAGTAAGGGACGGGCTCGTCGGTGATGTATGCGGTAACCGTAAGCTCGGCTACAGGAGTGTAAATTTCGTCAAACAGATTATTGAGTCTTTCGTCCATAATTCAGCCTCTTTAAAGCTTTTCCGAGACGTCAGCCTCGGAAAAGACATGGTTATTTGTTTAACAACTGCTTGCAATCCTCGGTGCAGGAATCGATCTTTGCGTTTGCGTCGGAATCGCTTTCCGCACGGATGAGGATGTACGCCTTGATCTTGGGCTCGGTGCCGGAGGGACGTACGATAACGGCGGAGCCGCCCTCGAGCTCGTAATAAAGCATATTGCTCGTAGGCAATCCGGTAGGAGCGGTGGATGCATCCGAGTAGGTGATGATACCCGTCGAGTAGTCGCGGGTAGCAGTGACCTTCATGCCGCCGATGGACTCGATGGTCTTGCCCCTGATATCAGCCATGATCTCGCCCATAAGACCCATCGGGTCGATGCCGGTGATCTTGACGTTGAGAACGCTTTCTCTGTAAATGCCGTATTCCTTGTAAATGTCCTGCAGAGCCAGATAAACGGTTCTGCCCTCTGCATAGTGACGGCAGACCATTTCAGCCGCAAG
>JAFXDO010000067.1 GCA_017563195.1 Clostridia bacterium
CATTCATGGCAGGCTCATTCATCGTATTTATATATCCCATATTCGCATCCATTTTGATTGCGAATTCCTGAAGGTCGCTTGTAGCGCCTCTTAAGGTGATAAAAATACCGTTTTTCTCCTGCTTCATTTCGAGTATCTCCACGTTTTCGCCGGGAATAGGGAAGTTGTCGGGAAGATATTCAATAGGCCATTCGTCAAACGTCATCGGCTCTAAGCCCAGATCGGTGCTTTTGTCGGGAAATTCCCAGAACAGACAAGCGGGCGCGTTGCCGTTAGTCGTGACCTTTATTTCAAAGGTGTGACCGGTGGGGCTGTTTTTGTTTATCTCGGCAAGATGCTCGCCCGCCCAAGAGCGGCTCTCGTAAACCTCGACGCTGACGCCGTCCTTGTTTACGATGATGCGGTTGCCGGTTTCGGTATCGGAATATCCGACGTAACCGCTTTTCAAAAGTTTTTCAAGGAAGAAAATCGCGTCGGCCTTTTTAGGAGGTACATATTCGCCGAAGAGTATTATCTTCACCTCACCGTCCTTGCTTTCAACCGAATAAATTTCGGTATATTCAGGCTTGGGGAAGCCCTCGGGAAGAAGCTCTGCGGGCCATTCGATAGCGCCGTCATCTGTCGACGAATCGTTGCTTTCCGGCATCGAGCTTTCGGTTACTTCATCGTCTGTAGCCTCGGCTTTGCCCTCGACGCATCCCGTGAAGGCGAGAACGCACACGGTCAACGACATAATGAGCGCCAGCAGCACGTAAAGCTTCTTGATCTTGCCTGCGCCTGTTATAGCCATAATTCGTTTTTTCATGGGTTTTCCTCCAAATCCCGCCGCCGAGCTATTGGCTTGCGGCGTGTAATTCAAGATGGTTCTTGCATATCTGATGCGTTGTCTTTCGTCAAGCCCTGCCGTCACCGCCTCATCGCAGGCAAGCTCGGCGTCTCTGCCTGCGGCGACCGTGTATATCCATACGAACGGGTCGAACCAATAGAAGGCGAGAAGAAGTCGTCTGCACAGCAAGCGGATATGATCGAGCTGACGAATATGCGCGAGCTCGTGCTTTGTCACAAGCTCAAGCTCCTCCGAGTCGGTCGTTCTCGTGTTCAGGTAGACGGCGGGGATAATGCCGAAAACGCAGGGAGAGATCGAGCTGTCGGAGAGGAAAATGCGTACCCCGTGCTCTTTTTTTACGAATATGCGCGAGCGTCTGAGCTTTGCCCATACGGCGAGCTCGGATACCGCTACCCAAAGCAGAATTGCAGCGACGCCGAACGGATAAGCCGTCTTGAGGATCCCGATCATATCGGTCTTTTCGCTCGAAGACGTGTCGGCTTGCGGCGTGCTCACCGTAACAGAGTCGGCGTGCGGTATCGAGACGTCGGCTTCACCGTCAACGCTCGGCGTGATTATCGGGTCGTATTGAGTGAAGAGGTCCTGCTGTATCCATCCGACGCTTTCGTCGGGTAGGGTACGGCTCGGAAGCTCGATCTCAAAGGCAAACCCGGGAATCATCAGCCGAATGAAGACGACGATCCAAAGCGCATATATCAATCGGTTGCTTACGCGCCCTCTGAAAAGCGCGCGTACTGCGAGTATTGCGCAGATGAGGAGCGATGACGCGACCAAATGCTGAAGCATTAGCGTTCCTCCGATCGGGAAAGCCTGCTTTCTGCTTGGTTCAGCATATCGCGCAGCTCGTTAATCTCCTCCTGCGAAAGCTCGCAATTGCCCGAAAGAGCGGATACGAACATTTTGAGGTTGCCGTCGTAGACGCGGGTGAGGAATGAGCTCGTTTCCTCCCTTGCGGCTTCCTCGCGGGTAATGACGGCGGCATATTGCTGGGGGCGGCGAGTGGTCACCATAGCGATCGCCTGCTTTTCCTCGAGACGCTTGAGCATGGTGAACACCGTGTTCTTGTTCCAGTCGGTATCACCCGCAAGCGCGTCGACCATCTGTCCGACGGTCATCGTCTCGTTTCCCCAAAGCAGCTTCATCAGCTTCCATTCGCCGTTCGATAAGCTTATCATTTCTTTCATAAAAATACCTCGCGTTTGTATTCTCGACTACATGTGTCGTCTTTGTTATAACACAAAAGACTACATTTGTCAACTTATTTTTGAAAAAATTTTTAGCTTATTTTTGCCGATGCCGCAAAACCGAGTTATTGCAAGGGTTTTCGCGTTTATAAGTTTACAAAATAAAAAACCGTAAGGGCGATGCACCATAGTGATAAATCGCCTTAAAATCGCCATTTTTGCACAATACTGCATCAGAAATCCGCGATATACGCTCGTATTATCGCGGATTTCTTCTTTGTCTTGCGACAAAACTATCTGATTTTAAGGTGCGCAGCAGTTTTGCGCGTATGCGATTTGTTCTGTAACGACGGCGAAAAACGAAGGAATACCAACGTATTTCAAGGCTTTTTGACTAAGTTACAGGGCAAAACGGTAGCGCAAAATCGAGTTATTGCAAGGGGTTTCGCGTTTACAAAATAAAAAACCGTAAAACCGCGCGGTGCGGTTTTACGGTTCGTAAGGAGTGTGGAACGTTATTCCTCGATCTCGAGATAAGGGAATCTGGGTGTGCCTCTGCCTGCCTCGAAGGTTGCGTGATAGTCGCCGGTCCACTTGAAAGCGTTCCAGGTGACCTTATCAGCGCCGAAGCCGCAGATATAGGTGATAGCCTCTTCGGGGGTAGGAACGGTGTTGGTGCCTGCCTCGATAGCCGCCATCTCGTCAGCGATGAGCGAGTCGGTGTATGCGATGAAGTCCTCGGCGCCCGAGTAAAGGATGCCGTGCTTCCACATTTCGATCATCTCGTTATCGCCGTAGGTGTACGCGAAGAAGAGACTGCCGCAGCCGCCGTCGTCTGCCCACCAAATGCCGTAGACCTCAATGCGGTACTTGCCGTTGGGGATAGCAACGGGAACGGCATCGATGTCAGAGGGGTCGTAAATGCAGTTGCCCTTTTCATAGATATCGATGTGAAGACGGTTTACGGTTTCCCAAGCCTCGTCGTCGCGGATGGTGACCTGACCGACAAGCTTACCGGTTGCGTGCTCGTAGATCGCGATGACAACGTCGTCGATATAGCAGGGCGCACTGTGGCCTTCGACCAATTCAGAGCCGTCCCATTCCTCGGTTGCGGGGAATACGGGGTTGCCGAGCGAGCCGATTTCGGGAACGAAAATCTCGTTATCCGCTTCGGGGTCTTCAACAACGGGCTCATCAACAACGGGCTCATCGATCACGGGCTCGTCAACAACGGGCTCGTCGGTAATAGGCTCATCGTCGCCGACAAAGATCTCTTCATCGGTCACGGGACCCTCGTCGGGCTCAGCGGGGATATCGGTATCGGGGTTTGCAGGTTCGTCGACAGTCTCGTCGGACACGAAAAGCGAGCTGAAAAAGCCGCCGTCGTTATCGATCGCCGA
Organism: Clostridia bacterium; assembly: GCA_017563195.1. Lineage (GTDB taxonomy): Bacteria > Bacillota > Clostridia > Oscillospirales > CAG-382 > Coliplasma. The sequence continues at coordinate 3,432 of JAFXDO010000067.1, forward strand.
GCTGTTCAACAGCGAAAGTCCTGCCGTAAGAATGAGTGCGGTTGCGGTTATCAACGCCGCCGCAATCATTGCGAGCGTTTTGTTTTTCATAAACACTCCTCCTTTCTGTACCCCGAGTCTACCCCTTGTTTGTTTTCGATTCTTTCTGGATATATTATGGTTTTGTAAAAGTTCAGAAGCAACGCCTTTTGCCGTTTTTGCAGCTTTCGGTCTTTCCGCAACGGTAGCAGAGCTCGTTTTCGCAATAGCCCTTTTCCGAAAATTCAAGGATGTTTCCGACCGTCGTTTCGGCGATGTTGTTAAGCGCCTCCTCGGTGAGGAACGCCTGATGCGAGGTTACGATAACGTTCGGCATGGAAATTAGCCGCGCAAGCGTGTCGTCGTCCATTATGTGACCCGAAAAGTCCTCGAAGAATATGTCCGACTCCTCCTCGTAAACGTCTAAGCAGGCGGCGCCGACGTGGCGCGATTTGATGCCCGCAAGCAGCGCCTCCGCGTCGATAAGCGCCCCGCGCGAGGTGTTGATGATAACGACACCCTTTTTCATCCTCGCTATCGCGTCTGCGCCGATCATATGGTACGTCTCCTCGGTAAGCGGGCAATGAAGCGAGATGATGTCGCTCTGCGAAAACAGCGCGTCAAGCCCGACGTAGTCGATCCCGCTGTCGGGCGACGGGAATTTGTCGTAGGCGAGGACCTTCATCCCGAAGCCCTTGCAGATGTCGATGAACACTCTGCCGATCCTGCCCGTGCCGATTACGCCGACCGTCTTGCCGTGCAGGTCGAAGCCGGTAAGCCCCGAAAGGCTGAAGTTGTAGTCCTTGGTACGGATATACGCCTTGTGAATACGCCTTATCGAGGTGAGCAGAAGCGCAATTGCGTGCTCGGCGACGGCGTAAGGGGAATAGGCCGGCACGTGGAAAACGTGGAGCTTGCCGAACGCGTGCTTAACGTCGACGTTGTTGTATCCCGCACAACGCAAAGCGACCGCACGTACCCCGACAGCATAATGCCTGTCGATGACCTCTGCGTCGACGGTATCGTTCACGAACACGCAGACGCCGTCACAGCCCTCCGCCAGCGACGCCGTGTCGGCATTGAGCTTGGTCTCGAAAAACTTGAATTCTATATTATTTTCGTCTCCGTATTTTTGAAAGGAAGGGATATCGTAGGATTTTGTATCGAAAAACGCGTATTTCATATCATTGCCTCCGATTACTATTATTAACATTATAAAACCAAAGCAATCAAAAATCAAGCAAAAATAAAACCGCGTGAATTTATCACGCGGCTTTGCTTTTGGTATCTTCTTTATTAACCGACAGTATAGGTACCGAAATAAATACGTTTTATAAGAATATAGTCGTAAACATCCACGTAGCTGTCGTGGTTCACGTCGGCATATCCGAGCTCGGTATCATACGGCAGATAGGTCTTAAAATGCATACGCTTTGCGAGGATGTAATCGTAAGAATCGACCGTTCCGTCTTCGTTGATATCACCGTTGCCGTAGGTCGGTGTATAATCTACCGAAACAACGTTTTCGTTGCACATTAAAACCCAGATCGCGTCGGCGTTTTCCATAACCTGCGCGCCGAATTTGATATGATAACCGTAAACGCCCTCTTCTTCGGGATCGATTTGGCTTATTGTATCAACACATACGCCGTAAAGGTAACGCTTTCCGTCGCCTTCGAATTCGGTCAAGTCAAGCTCGTGATCCAAATAAACGGTAAGTTCATTTGGCGCAAAGGCGTGATCCTCTTCAAGCTCCTCGGGTGTTTTTCCGATATAAGGTGAGCGTTCGGGATAATGCTGCCCCTCATAACCAAGGTATTCGATGCTATTGAAAATCACCTTTTCAACGCCTTCGGCTTCGGAAAGCGTATTATATGCCTCGACAGTATCGGTTCCTGATGCTACCGTGATCACGTAACAGCCTTTATCGGTGTTGACGACATCCTCGTACCCTGCGTACAGGTCTTTTATTTCAACAATACCTATACCGAAAAAATCGAACGGACCTTCACCTTCAAAGGCGGTCATATCCTGCTTTTCGGTCGTGTAAACCAAAAGCTCATTTTTTACAAAAGCCGAGCCTTCAAGTGCTTCCAACTCTTGGTCGTGATAATAAGCGTTTGCGCACAGCGAAAAGGCGCCGAGGCACAGGCATAGTGTTAAAATGAAACAAAGTTTTCTTTTCATGGCGGTTTTCTCCTTTTTGCTTGTATGGTATTGTACGTTTGGATAAGCAAAAACACTCTTTGCTTTTGCATTCACTATATAAATGTTGTTTGATCGGAAAACGTCTATTGGTATTTTTTGCAATTCACAATTTGTTTACAAATCTGCGCTCGCATATAATGAAACGGCATTGAAAATTGATTCTTAACGTCAGGTTTATTGACATATGCATATTTTGTGGATATAATCGAAGGCAAGGAGGCGATAATATGCTTGAAACAATCAATCTGACAAAAATATACAAGCCGAAAAAGGGCGTTCCCGTAAGGGCGCTCGACGGCATCACGCTCAAGCTTCCCGACACGGGTATGGTCTTTCTGCTCGGTAAATCGGGCAGCGGTAAATCGACCCTGCTCAACCTTTTGGGCGGTCTTGACAAGTACGACGGCGGCGACATCATAATCAAGGGTGTTTCGTCGAAGGACTTCAAGCAGCAGCATTTTGATTCCTACCGCAACACCTACGTAGGCTTTATCTTTCAGGAATATAACGTGCTCGAGGAGTTCACGGTGGGCGCAAACATCGCGCTCGCGCTTGAGCTTCAGGGCAGAAAGGCGACCGATGCCGAGATAAACCGTATTCTCGACGAGGTCGACCTCAGCGGCTACGGCAGCAGACGTCCGAATGAGCTTTCGGGCGGTCAGAAGCAGCGTGTCGCCATTGCGCGTGCGCTCGTAAAGACGCCCAAGATCATTATGGCGGACGAGCCGAGCGGTGCGCTCGATTCCGAGACGGGCAAGCAGGTCTTTGAAACGCTGAAAAAGCTTTCGAAGGAAAAGCTGGTCATCGTCGTCTCGCACGACCGCGATTTTGCCGACACCTATGCAGACCGCATCATCGAGCTTGCCGACGGCAGGGTCATCAGCGATATGACGGTCCGCGAAAGCGAGGACACAGAGGAGTGCGGGATCGTGTTCGACGGTGCGACTGCGACCGTACCTGCCGATTACCGACTTACCGAGGAGGACAGACTCGCGATAAACGAGTATCTCGACAGGCTCCAAAGCGGCTGCACCCTTGAATTTGCCGATCGGGCAAGGACGAAAAGCTTTTCTCCCACCGAGGAAGGCGACGTTATCGTCAAGGACAATACGCCGTTTAAGATGATCAAGTCGAAGCTCAGCCTGCGCCACGCCTTCAAGATCGGCGCAAGCGGCTTGAAGCACAAAAAGTTCAGGCTTGTTATGACGGTATTGCTGTCCTGCATCGCGTTCACGCTGTTCGGACTTGTCAACACGTTTACCTCGTATAAGCATATCGAAACGCTTACGAATTCGCTTCTTGACAGCCGCGTGAGCTACGCGTCGGTCACGTCCGAGAGGCGCATCGACGACGATGATATGTTCTGGTACGGTATGAGCACGAGGATGTCCGACGAGGATATTGCGAAGCTCGCGAGCGAGACCGGACTTGACTTCAAGGGCGTTTTCGGAAGCTCGTTCGGCGGGTTGTATTTCTTTGAAAACCTTGCGCAGACCAATTCTGTCGAATACGGCTTCAACGTTTATGCAAGCTCGTTTTCGGGTATGGTCGAGCTCGGTGACGACGACCTGCAGAGCCTCGGATTTGAGCTGACGCACGGCAAGCTGCCCGACGGAAGCAGGGACGAGATCGCGATAAGCGAGTATATCGTCGACAGCTTTATCGAGCACGGATATTGCAAGGACTACAACGGGAAAAAGGTGAATATAAGCTCGGGCGCGGATATGATCGGCAAGACGCTTATCGTGAACAATCGCGAATACACCGTCGTCGGCGTTGTCGACACTAAGCTCGACAAGGCGCGTTATGCCTCGCTTTACAACGCGGAGCTCGACGGAGGCTCGGCGTCCGATCAGATAATTGACTACGTGCTTTACAACGAGTTCAGCTACGAAACCAACCACAACTACACCGGCATGATGCTTCTCGGCAAGGGCGGCATCAAGCGTTATCTCGACACCAACACTATCGTGACCGAGATGAATTACGGCTCACTCGGTATGAGCAACGACGACGGCAGGATGTCCTGCTACACCGTGGCAAAGCTCTCCAACGTCAAGGGTGAGGAGATCATCTGGCTCGACGGCGAAAGAAAGACGCTCGGCGACCGTGAGATCGTCATTTCGAGCGTCGCGGCGGAGCAATATTTCGCCGCCTGCACGTTTGACGGGACCGGCAATCTTAAGCTCGACAAGGATGCGCTTTCGGGCGAGTTCAAGCTTGAGTACGTTAATTATATGACGGCGGAGGAGCCGATCGTTCAGGAGGGCTATAAGATCGTCGGTGTGATAAATCACCACGAAATGCTGAATGGCTCGTATTACGACGTCATCCTGCCCGATTCCTTCTACAGCGAGTATATCGCCTTAGGCGGCGAGGGTATATACGACAGCGCGCTTGCGACCATGCCATCCGACAGAGGCGGCGTGAGAAGGCTTGTCGAGTATCTTTACACCGAGCGTGAGGACGAAAGATACCTGCTCAACAACCCCGTAAGCTTTGAGCTTGACGCGCTTCACGAGCTGATCGTGCTTCTTGCGGACGTATTCGTTTACGTCGGTATCGCGTTTGCGATATTCGCGTCCATTCTGCTTTCGAACTTCATTGCGACGAGTATTTCCTACAAGAAGCAGGAGATCGGTATACTCCGTGCCATCGGCTCGCGCGGGAACGACGTTTTCCGCATCTTCTTTGCCGAAAGCTTTATCATCGCGATGATAAACTTTGTCCTTTCCTGCCTCGGCACCTGGTTCGTAACAGCGCAGATCAACGAGGGACTGCGCGACAGCGGCTTGCTTGTTACGGTTCTGAATTTCGGCATCAAGCAGATCGCCGTTATCCTTCTGATAAGCGTCGCAGTCGCGGCTGTTGCGTCCTTCCTTCCGGTCAAGCGCATTGCATCCAAGAAGCCTATCGACGCAATAAGAAACAGATAGGCTTGGGCGATTTATCGCTGTGACACATCGCACTTGACGTCGGAATTGTTTAAGGCAACAAAAAATCCCGTGGGAATTTCCACGGGATTTTTGTTATTGGAAGAAATTAGCCTTCGTAAGCGTCCTTGTCAACGAGGATGATGGTGTTGGGGTGGAGCTTAAGAAGGGTTGCGGGGTTCTGAGTGGTGATCTTGTCGTCAAGAAGCTCGGAAACCGCCTGATGCTTAGCCTTGCCGGTAGCAAGGAGGATGATGGTCTTAGCCTTCATGATGGAAGCCATACCCATGGTAACCGCCTGAGTGGGAACGTCCTCCTTCTTTTCGAAGAAGCGAGCGTTAGCGTTGATGGTGCTTTCGGTAAGACCGGTGAGGTGGGTACCTGCAACGAGCTTTTCGTCGGGCTCGTTGAACGCGATGTGGCCGTTCTGACCGATACCGAGAACCTGAATATCCACGCCGCCTGCTGCGTCGATAGCTGCGTCGTATTCCGCGCCCATAGCTGCGGGATCCTCAGCGAGACCGTCGGGAACGCGGGTGTTAGCCTTGTCGATGTCGATGTGATCGAAGAAGTTGACGTTCATAAAGTAACGGTAGCTCTGATCGTGGGTGGGAGCGAGGGGATAGTATTCGTCAAGGTTGAAGGACTTGCAATCCTTGAACGAGATTTCGCCCTTCTTGTTCATATCGGCAAGGATCTTGTACATGCCGACGGGGGTAGAACCGGTTGCAAGACCGAGAACCGAGTTGGGCTTCATATAAACCTGAGCAGCGAAAATTTTTGCAGCTTCTTTTGCAACTGCTTCTGCGTTTTCACAAACAATAATTCTCATTTTGATAAATCCTCCGAATTTTCAAATTCTGCGTTGATTATAGCACCAAACACGCTGAATGTCAATATAAAAAGCGCTTTTATCTGTATTTGGAGACGAATTCCTCCCCCGTGATGAGAAAGTGCACCGAAACGTCGAAATAATTCGATAATATCAGAAGCGTCTCGATGTCGGGACTCCTTTTTCCGTTTTCGTAATATGATAGTGACTCTCTGCTCATATTGAGGTCCATCGCGACTTTGAGCTGACTCAACCCTTTTTTCTTTCTGATCGCGCGCAAGCCAAGCATTTTCATGACAGCAACTCCAAAAGATACTTGACTTTATTGTAACAATATGTTACTGTCATTATGTAACAATCTGTTACATATTAAACCATTTTGGAGGTTTTCAATGAAAACAAGAAGTGAACTCAAGGCGTTGGCGAAGCAGCAGATCAAGGGGAACATAGGCGGACTGTTTTTGCTGTCTCTCATCGTCGCTCTGATCTCGGGTGTTTGCTCGATCATTCCGGTTGTGGGCTCGATAGCATCGTTGGTCATCACGCCCGCGCTGTCATTCAGTATTATTCTGGCCTACTACAAGCTTTCTTTGGGCAACGGCTATAAGCCCGATGCAGGCGAAGCGTTCGGCGGATTCTCCAATTTCACCGGTGCATTCCGCGTTTATTGGGCGCAGAGCATCTTTACCTTCCTTTGGATGCTTTTGCTTATTATCCCCGGCTATATCAAGGGCATTGCGTATTCGCAGGCGATGTACGTTCTTGCCGAGAATCCCGAGATAAGCGGCACCGAGGCGATCGGCAAATCGCAGGATATGATGCGCGGTCATAAGATGGAGTATTTCGTGCTACAGCTTTCCTTCATCGGCTGGCACCTGCTGGCGGTCCTCACCTTCGGCTTGCTTTACATCTGGCTTATCCCTTATATGAGCGCGACAAACGCAAACTTCTATCAGAGCATCAAGCCCGTCGAGGTTTATTATACTCCCGACGAGCCTCAGTTTGCATAAATAAAAACAGCACCTCGAGCGAGCAATGCTCCGAGGTGCTGATTTTTTTCGTTATTCAAACGCTTCGGGATCGGTTTCGTAGGCGACGACGTCATCGTCGACCTCAAAGGAAGCGTCGCTTCCCTTCGACGTGAAGCTGCCGAATACGCTTGTTATCTTCGAAACAAGGTCGGGCGCCTTATCGACTACGCCGTTTATGCTGTCGAAGATGCGGTTTACGGGATCGGTGGGTGCCGAATAGGTCGCGGGGTTGCCAAGCTCGATCACGCGTACCGAGCCCTTTTCGACCGCGATGAATCCGAGCGGGGTCATCGAAAGCCCTGCGCCGTTACCGCCGGCGAAGTACGCCTTGCCGTCCTCACGCGGGGTCTTGCCGCCGAATTCGCTACCGCCCGACGCAAAGCCGACCGACACGCGGGAGAAGGGGATTATCGTTACGTCATCGGAAACGTGGATAGCTTCGCCGATCACGGTGTTTACGTCGACGACCTCCTTGATTTTGGAGAGTGCGGATTCGATCATCTGCTTCATCGGCGTTTCGTTGTTATTGTTCATCGTTGTCTACCGCCCTTTCGGAAGTATTTTCGTTGACCTCGGCTTCGCCCTCGGCGGCAAGGTCGAGAGACACCTGCTCGCCCGTCATCTGAAGCTCGGTCTTGGGAAGATCCTCGATGCTTTCAAGCCCGAAGCAACGCAGGAATGCGTCGGTCGTGCCGAAGAGTATAGGTCTGCCCGGTGCGTCGAGAGTGCCGCGCTCTGCAACAAGCCCCTTGTCGACGAGCGATGCGACGATAGCCGAGCTGTCGACGCCTCTGACCATTTCGATAAAGGATCTCGTCACCGGCTGGTTATAGGCGATGATGGCAAGCACCTCGAGCGATGCCTTGGAAAGCGGGGGCGCCTTGCGAAGCTCGAGCGCCTTCTTTACGTACTCGGCAACGTAAGCCTTGGTGCAAAGCTGATACGCGCTTTCCACCGTGATAAGCTGTATGCCGTTTTCTCTGTCGTCGGAATATTTATTCTTGAGTATCTGCGCCGCCTCGCGAAGTCCCTCGGGGTTGACACCGAGAATTTCACAAAGTCTGTCGAAGGCGACGGGTCCGCCGCAGGCGAAGAGTATCGCCTCGAGTGCCGCGGGTGTTTCGTGGTTTATGTTCATACTTCCTCCGGTTGTGTTCTTTCGGTGGGGATACGATCGATCTCGTCGATGTACGAAAGCTCGATGTCCTCGTCAACGCGTTCGACGTCGATAAATCCGTCGCGGACAAGCTCCAAAAGCGCCATAAATACTGCGACAGCCTCGCTCCTGCTGTGCATACGGCGGAAAAGATCGTCGAACTTGCAGGTGCGCTTCGACTCGAGGAATATCATTATCGCCTCGGATTTTTCCTCGACCGAATAATACCTTTCCTCGATCCTCTTGAACAGCTCGGGCTCGCCGTCGAGCTTTCTCGCCTGTATTCTGTCGGCGATGCGCGAGAACGCCTCGGTCAACAGCTCGACTGCGTGGTCGCGGGAGTAATCGCTCTTTTCGGGCTCGCTCGCGGGCTTGGTGAAGGTGTCGTAGTGCCCCGCACTCTGCCTGCGCAGGAATTCCGCGGCAGCCTTTGCGCGCTGATGCTCCAAAAGAGCGTCGACGAGCGTTGCGCGGGGGTCCTCGCTTTCCTCGTTGCGGGGGAGGAGCATCTTGCTCTTGATAAGCATAAGCTCTGCCGCCATAACGACAAATTCGCTCGTCACCTCCATATCGAGTCGGCGCATCGCGTCAAGATAGGCGACGTACTGATCGCAGATTTCGGAAATGGGGATGTCGAAAATATCTATTTTGTGTTTGGATATCAGGGCAAGCAGCAGATCGAGGGGACCCTCGTACTGCTCAACCTTTAAATTGATTGTCTCCATAAAACACCGAAAAAATCAAGATTTGCAAGAGATTTACATAAAGAGTGAAAATACCTTCAGCGCAATGCTGTAAAACATGTTGACGACGGGACCGATGAGGCTGATCCTGTTGAATATCGGCAGGCGCATCAGAATGATGAGCGCGATGAAAATGTAATGCGTATAATAGCGGAGACGCGCATATTTGGATGCGAGTCGGTTGGGAAGGATGCAAAGCAGGATGTTCGAGCCGTCGAGAGGGGGCAGGGGTATGAGATTGAAGAGCCCCAAGCCTACGTTATAAATGATCGACGCCTGGAGGAACATAGTGACTACGAAAACAACCGCTTCGCTTGCGTCCGCCTTCAGGCAAATGCCGAGCGCTGCTCCGAAAACGATCGCGGAAACGAACGCCGCAATGAAGTTCGAAAGCGGACCCGCCAGCGAAACCAGCGCGAAGTCGCGTCTCGGCTTTTTGAAGTGCCTCGTGTTGACGGGCACCGGCTTTGCCCAGCCGAAGCCGACGAGCAAAAGCAGAAGCGAGCCGACGGGATCGAGGTGGTCAAGCGGGTTGAGCGAAAGCCTTCCGTCCGCCTTGGCGGTGCTGTCGCCGAGCTTATATGCGGCGAATCCGTGCGCCCATTCGTGAATGGTGAGCGCAGGAAGGATCGTCATTATCGAAATAAGCAGGGAGAGTATTATCTCGCGGATATCTCCACCGTTGAGTATCGAATTTAACAGCATTTAAATCAATCCTTTATTTTGAGGGCACGACGGCGGATGCGCCGCCGTGCTTTGAAAATACCGATTACTTAAGGGTGATCATCGACTTTTCCCACATTTCGGGAGCGTCGTAGCCCATCATGGTGACAACGGTAGCCGCAACGTTTGCGAGGCCGTAGCTGCCCTCGACAAAGTCGTATTTGTCGGAGTAGAAGTTGTCGTAAATATAGCAGGGAACGGGATTCAGGGTGTGGCTGGTCTTTGCCTTCTTGCTTCCGTCGGAGTTGGTCTTTGCAAGGCCGGTCTTCTTGTCGATTTCATACATTTCGTCGGCGTTGCCGTGGTCCGCGGTGATGATAGCTACACCCTTGACCTCGTCGATCGTCTTGAGGATCCTTGCGAGACATACATCAAGAGCCTCGACCGAGATCTTAGCCGCGATGAAGGAGCCGGTGTGACCTACCATATCGCCGTTGGGGAAGTTTACGCGGAGCGCGTCGAATTCACCGCTCTTGATCTTTTCAATGAGCACGTCGGTGATCTCCGCACACTTCATCCAGGGACGCTGCTCGAAGGGAACCACGTCGGAGGGGATCTCGATATATTCTTCAAGATCTTCCGAGAACTTGCCGCTTCTGTTGCCGTTCCAGAAATAGGTTACGTGGCCGTACTTCTGGGTCTCGGAAACAGCAAGCTGGCGTACGCCCTTGTTTACAAGGAATTCGCCCAGGGTGTTGCTGATTTCGGAGGAGAAACGAGGTATCTCGAGGGGATGTGCGCGTCTCCGTCGTATTCGAGCATGCCTGCGTAAACGACGTTGGGAACGCGTACGCGGTCGAATTTGTCGAAGTCTGCGCCTGCTTCGAAGGTCTTGCTGATTTCAATGGCGCGGTCGCCGCGGAAGTTGAAGAATACGACGCTGTCGCCGTCCTCGACCGTGCCGACAGGCTTGCCGTCGCGTGCGATTACGAAGGGAGCGAGATCCTGGTCGATCGCGCCGGTTTCTGCGCGAAGGGTATTGATAGCCTCTTCTGCGGACGCGAAGCTTCTGCCCTCGCCGAGAACGTGGGTCTTCCAGCCCTTTTCGACCATAGCCCAGTTAGCCTCGTATCTGTCCATGGTGATGACCATACGTCCGCCGCCCGATGCGATGCAAACGTCGAAGTCGTCGCTGCGAAGCGAGGAAAGAAAATCCTCGAAGGGGAGCACGTAATCGAGCGCGCTGGTCTCGCCGACGTCTCTGCCGTCGAGAAGGATGTGGATGCGGACCTTCTTGAGGCCCTCTTCCTTAGCGCGGACCACCATAGCCTTGAGGTGATCGATGTGAGAGTGAACGTTACCGTCGGAGAAGAGACCGAGGAAGTGGAGGGTGGAGTCTGCCGCGTTGGAGACGATTTCCTTCCAGGATGCGCTTTCGAACATTCTGCCCGATTCGATAGCCTCGGAAACGAGCTTTGCGCCCTGCGCGAATACCTGACCCGCGCCGAGAGCGTTGTGACCGACCTCGGAGTTGCCCATGTCGTCGTCAGAGGGGAGGCCTACTGCGGTGCCGTGAGCCTTGAGGCTGAAGCAATGATATTTCGAAGCGAGCATATCGAGCGTGGGGGTGTCAGCCGCCTTGACCGCGTTGCCCTCCTCGCGTTCGCAAATGCCGATGCCGTCCATTACGATGGTTATGATGGGGCGCTTTTCTGCGCCAAAAATTCCGTTAGACATAAAATTATACCCTTTCGGTTGCAAAAATATATTTTAACATTATAATTATACCGAAAAACCATCTCTTTTTCAAGAGCTTTTTGCGATTTTTTGGCTATAATGTTTGACAGAGGAAAAATTAAATGATATAATAAAATGATTTAATATGTTTGTACATGAGGTGACACACATGACAAGACGCGAATCACGCGAAGCGGCGATAGCATTGCTTTTCGAGAGAAGCTTTGATTACGAGCGTACGGCTGAGGAGATCATCGCCTCCGCTATGGAGGACAGAGAGGAAAAGATCAGCGAGTTTGCAAGGACTCTTTTTCTCCGCGCCGATGAGAATCTTGGCGATATCAACGAAAAGATAGAGCGCTGTGCCGATAACTGGAGAATAGACAGGATCGATAGGGTTACCCTTACGGTTTTGAGACTTGCGGCGTGCGAAATAGACTATTTCCCCGAAATTCCGGTTGAAATTTCGGTCAACGAGGCGCTTGAGCTCGCCCGCCATTTCGGCGAGGAGGACTCGGTGGGATTCATCAACGGTGTGCTCGGCAAATATGCCAAGGGCGTTGAAAAGCCGCTTGCAAAGGCGAAGCCGCTTTCTGCCGAGACCGAAGAGGACAGCGAGGAGCTCATCGCGACGGGCGAGGCTTGCGAATGAGCGAGCAGACCGTACGTGCGCTGACGGTAGAGCAGCTTAACACATACATAAGGGATTATCTCGGCACTTCGCCGCTGTTGAATAAGGTGGTCGTGAAGGGCGAGCTTTCGAACGTGCGCGTTTACGGCGGAAGCGGACATATTTATTTTACGCTTAAGGACGAGAATTCCGCGATACCTGCGACGATGTTCGGCGGTGCGTCGAAGCTTAAGTTCAAGCCCGAAAACGGTATGAAGGTGGTTTGTACCGGCAGGGTGGCGGTGTTTGTCCGCGACGGACAGTACCGTATCTACACCGATGCGATGGAGCCCGACGGCGTCGGATCGCTTTATATCGCGTTCGAGCAGCTGAAGGCAAAGCTTCAGTCGCAGGGACTGTTCGCGCAGGAGCATAAGAAGCGGATCCCGAAGATCCCCTTTTCGGTCGGTATAATCACCGCACCGGGCGGGGCGGCGGTACGGGATATGATAAACGTTACGAGACGCAGATTTCCTGCCGCAAGGCTTTATCTTTACCCGTCGCTCGTGCAGGGACCGAACGCGCCGTCACAGCTTATAAGCGCGTTGAAGAGCCTTGACGAAAGCGGCATATGCGACGTTATCATCATAGGTAGAGGCGGCGGCAGCGCCGAGGATCTTTGGTGCTTTAACGACGAGGGACTCGCACACGCGGTGTTTGAATGTAAGACCCCGATAATTTCCGCGGTTGGACACGAGACCGACTTTACGATATGCGATTTTGTAGCCGATCTGCGTGCGCCTACGCCGTCTGCGGCTGCAGAGCTTGCGGTTCCCGACGTGCGCGAGCTGAAGAAGCAGTTTTCGAACGTTGAAAAGCGAATGCTTCAAAACCTAACTGCGAAGACCGATTATTTCCGTCAGAGATTGAACGTTTTGTCGACCCGACCTGTTCTGCAAAGCCCGAAGGGGTACTTCGACGAAAGGCGGATGACGCTTGCGCGGGATGAGGAAAGGCTTTACAGCATTGTGGGCTCGAGGATAGAGCGCGAGAAAATGATGCTTCTGGCGAAATCCGAGAAGCTTAACAGCCTGAATCCGCTTTCGGTTCTCGGGCGAGGCTTTTCGGTCGCGTTCGGTGCCGACGGTAAGGCGATAAAGAGCGTAGAGCAGCTTCCTGCGGGAGCAGAGTTTGAGCTTATGCTTTCCGACGGCAGGAAGAAGGCAGTTGCCAAGGACTGACGAACGTAAAGAACGTAAACTGATCAAATATCAAGAGGTAATAAACCACGCGGAAAGAAGGTTGCGAGCTGTAACTGCGTACACCGCGGGCATTAAAAAGAATGGGAAGAATTTTAAGAGCAATGACAAGAGATGGCTCGGCGAGAGCCATCATTATGGACGGGCGCGACATAGTTGAACGCGCGAGAGAAATACATAATACAAGCCCGGTTGCAACAGCGGCGCTGGGCAGAACGCTCGTCGTAACCTCGCTTGCGGGCTCGATGCTCGGCGAGAAGGAGGACGTTATGACGGTCCGCTTCAAGGGCAACGGTCCCGGCGGCGCAATTGTTGTGACGAGCGACTGGTGCGGTAACGTGAGAGGGTTTATACAGAACCCCGGAGTTGATCTGCCGTTGCGCGCCGACGGAAAGCTTGACGTCGGCAGATGCATCGGAAAGGGCGAGCTTTATATCCTCCGCGATGCAGGCGGCAGCGAGCCTTACGTCGGCATTTCGCCTATACAGACGGGCGAGGTCGGCGACGATATCGCGTATTATTACGCAACGAGCGAGCAGATACCCACGGTGTGTGCGCTCGGCGTGCTTGTGGACAGAGACTACAGCGTTAAGGCGGCGGGCGGCGCGCTTGTTCAGCTTCTGCCGTTTGCCGACGATGAGGTGGCTGAAAAGCTCGAGCAGAACGCCGCGAAGATGCGTCCGGTCACAAGGATCCTTACGGAGGGAAAATTGGAGGACGTGCTTGACGAGGTGTTCGACGGCATCGAATACGATATGTTTGACGAAATCGAGTGTGAGTACAAATGCGTTTGCAGCAGGGAAAAGACCGATAACGCGCTCATTTCGCTCGGTGCTAAGGAGCTTTGCGATATGATCGAGAATGGTGACGAGGTCACCGAGATGACCTGCAGCTTCTGCGACGCGGTCTATAAATATTCGAAGAGCGACCTTAAGCATCTGCTGAAGGCGACCGAGGGTAATAAATGAAAAAGGCATTGATAACGGGAGGTGCCCGCGGAATAGGCGAGGCGATAAGCCGCGCGCTTTCACGCGAGGGGTACTACCTTTATATCCATTGCAACAAAAGCGTTGACGCGGCGAAATCGCTTTGCGAGGAGCTCGGAAACGCAGAATACGTCTGCGCCGATCTGGGCGACCGCGAGGCGGTGAAGATGCTTGCCGACAGGTGCAAGGATTTGGACGTTCTGGTCAATAACGCAGGTGTGGCGCTTGTCGCGCCGTTTGACTCGGTGAGTGTCGAAGACGCGCGCAGGATGTACGAGATCAATATGCTTGCCCCGATAAACCTCGCGAGAGCGGTGCTGCCGTCGATGATAAGCAAAAAGAAGGGCAGTATCGTCAATATTTCGTCGGTGTTCGGCGAATCGGGCGGCTCGTGTGAGGTCGATTATTCGGCATCGAAGGCGGCGCTTATCGGATTTACCAAGGCGCTCGCCAAGGAGGTCGGTCCTGCGGGGATAAGAGTGAACTGCGTTTGCCCCGGGCTGATCGATACCGATATGAACGACGACCTTACCTTCGAGGACGTTGAGTCGCTTTGCGATGAGATCCCGCTCGAGCGTATGGGACGTGAAAACGAGGTTGCCGAGTGCGTGGCGTTTCTTGTGTCCGAAAGGGCAAGCTATGTTACGGGAAGCGTTATCGACGTTAACGGCGGCTGGCAGGGATAAAGAGGTGTTGAAATGAACCGTATTGCACAGTTTTTCAAGGTGTCCGAATCGCAGTTCGGCCGTGACGGATATGAAAATATCATCCTTCCGCGCCGCGCGACTGCGGGGTCTGCGGGCTATGATTTTATCGCGCCCTATGATTTCACGCTCGGCGTCGGCGAGGAAATAATAATCGACACGGGCATCCGTGCGAGGATCGACGACGGCTGGGTGCTGGTCATATTGCCGCGCTCGGGCTCGGGCTTCAAGTACGGAGTCAGGCTTGCGAATACGGCGGGCGTGATCGATTCGGATTATTTCAATGCCGATAACGAGGGACATATAAAGATCAAGCTTGTCGGCGCGACAAAGCCCTTTTCGGTCAAGGCGGGCGACGCGTTCGCGCAGGGTATCTTCCTGCCGTACGGGATCACTATTGACGACGATTGCGTTGAAGAACGTCACGGCGGCTTCGGCAGCACAGGCGGGTAACCCGCCAAGTAAAGCCCGCGGGTGCGTAACGCACCGAGTAGTTCCCGCGGTAGAGGTGCCGAGTCAGTAAAACCCTCGACCCGCGTGGGCGTTATGTTAAACGCATTATAGGGAAAGGGTAAAGGGGACCCCTTTGGGGAATATCCCTTTCCTCGTGTAGATTTATCGGTAGGTGGATTTATGTTTTTTCGGTAGGTTTATTTGTTTTGATCAACTACCGAAAGACTTTTAGGAGGAAGGGGATATTTCCTTGAAAACTGCGTTTTCAATTCCCTTTACCCCTTCCCTACGGAGTTAAAACGTTACGTTTAGTTCCTCGCGTGATAGAAGTTTACAAACCTGTTAGAACTTAACAAATTCAAGAAAGGAATCGCATAGTAGAAGTAAACAAGCGCGTTAACCAAGTCTGTAGAACCTTGTAGAACCTCTCAAGCTTCTGTAAGGTCTCGCGGC
>JAFXDO010000068.1 GCA_017563195.1 Clostridia bacterium
CAACGACAACGATAATAGCAATGACAATTCGTCCGCTATCCCCTCCGAGATCACGACCATCCCCACCGAATACGTTGAGGGCGGCTTGAACATCGAGGCATGCAGCTACACCGAAAAGCCCTATTTCGTTATAGTCGGCAGATGTGAGGACGGCGCTACCGTTACCGGACTCGTAAACGGCAAGACCTACTCCTCCGAATCCTACAAGGGCTGGTACTCTCTGAGGCTCCCCTGCCCCTCGCAGAACGTGGGCGTTGAGCTCAGCCAGACCGTCAACGGCGAGCAGGTAGGCGACACCGTCGCTTATAACCTCAAGCCTGCTACCCCCGGCGGCGATATGTGGCCGGTTGTTGCGGGCGGCGACTTCCAGTTCTTCTTCCAGAAGATGCTTCCCGATTTTCAGGGCACCAACCTCCCGAGTAATCTCCACCTTAATAACCTCGCGGTACGTACCAAGAACAAGCTTTCGCTTCTCCGCGAAAACAACCCCGACGCAGAGCTTATCTATCTCCTCGTTCCCTCGTCGATGAGCGTATACTCCGAGCTCGTGCCCGACGATTACACCCCCGCAAGCGGCGACACCAAGTACGACCTTATCGTCGACAAGCTTACCGAGGGCGGCGCTACCGTAATCGACCTCAAGGGCGCGTTCGAGGAGCACAAGAACGACGAAATGCCGCTTTACTACAAGCTCGACAGCCATTGGTCGGACTACGGCGCGTTCATTGCATACACCGAGCTCTTCGAGCACATTTCAAAAACCTTCCCCAAGGCGGCTCCCAGAGGCGAGGATGAGTTCAACTGGAATCCCGGCTACTACGACAGCGGCGATATGTCCTACTACATCGCGCGCAACGTTTCCGAGGCGTTAAAGAACCAGCAGACCATCAAGGAGTATTCCTACTACCGCACCTTCACAGGCTCGGTTCCTGCTTCTATCTTCAAAATCGACCGTTACGTTTCGGAAAACAAGCTCACCTATAACGACCGGATGACCTACGACAACGTCATCAACACCGGCGACTCCTCGCTTCCCAACTGTATCGTATTCCGCGATTCCTACTCCACGCAGATCTACGACATTCTCGCAGAGCGTATGAACAGAACCCACTACTACGGTATGTGGAACTACACCTGGGACAAGGCGTCCATCTCGAGCGAATCCCCCGACTACGTTATTTACATCGTGGCCGAATGGAACCTCGACGCGGTTCTTTACAACTAAAAGCAACGTCTCGTTTTTAAAAACCGAAAGGCTGTCATACGACAGCCTTTTTTGTACGTATATTTTTCACCGCATCTTCATACAGTAATGCGAGGTGAATTATATGAAAAAGAAATGGAAGGAGCTCATAATCGCTCTTGCAATACCGCTTGCGGTCGGTTTTATCGCTTCAAGGCTTACGATGGACGGCTTTACCGCCTTCGAATCGGTCAACAAGCCGTTCCTTTCGCCGCCTGCATGGCTGTTCCCCGTCGCCTGGACGCTTCTTTATCTTCTTATGGGATACGCGTCGTTCCGTGTATACGATTCCGTCGCCCCCTGCGAGAAAAAGCGGCAGGCACTCGTTCTTTACGCAATACAGCTCGGCTTTAACTTCGTCTGGCCGCTGATATTCTTTAATCTCGAGGAATATTTCTTCGCATTCGTATGGATAATCGCGCTGTGGGTGCTGATATTCCTTACCGAAAAAAGGTTCGAGTCGATCGACAAAATCGCGGGATACCTGCTTATCCCCTACCTCGTATGGGTGGCTTTTGCGGCGTACCTCAATTTCGGTATATGGCTTTTGAACTGAATCGCATAACGTAAAAACGCTTCTCGAAAAACGAGAAGCGTTTTTTGTATTTCTTTCAAGGGCATAAAGAACGAGTTTATCTCGGTCTGCGTTATGCCGTGTACGTGCCGAAATAGATTCGCTTGATGAGGATATAGTCGTACTGATTGACCGTATCGTCCTTGTTGACGTCGCCGCGAAGCATTTCGTCGTCGGTGAGATAGCGGGTGCCGAAGTAGTGACGCTTTACGAGAATGTAGTCGTACTGGTCGGTCTTGCCGTCGAGGTTGACGTCGCCCACCACCGTTACGTCGGGATCGGGGTCAGGATCGGGATCAGGATCAGGGTCGGGGTCGGGATCGGGGTCGGGATCGGGATCGGGATCGGGATCGGGGTCGGGATCGGGTTGCTCGGGGATCTCGACGTCAAAGACAAGCTTGCCGTTTCTTACGAGAACGGGGACAAGCTCAAAGCCGCCAAGCTTCGAAAGCGCGGTAGAGTACTTCGCGTGAGTCTTCGAATTGAACGCCGACGCGATCGTCGTAAGATTCGAGCTGTTCGTGCCGTGCGCATCGGTAAGAGCGGTGCCGCTTGCGTTCATGCGATCGTAAAATACGTTGCTGTA
The DNA here is from genome assembly GCA_017563195.1 of Clostridia bacterium. Classification (GTDB taxonomy): domain Bacteria; phylum Bacillota; class Clostridia; order Oscillospirales; family CAG-382; genus Coliplasma. The sequence goes on from JAFXDO010000068.1 coordinate 2,404, forward strand.
ATCGGTCGAGGTGTCGTTGCTCGCAACGGGGTTGACCGTCGTTGCCGAAAGCGTTCCCTCGGTAAATACGTTGTATACAAAGCCGTAATTCGAGTAAATAATGCCGTTCGAGAGGTCGTTTGAGTATACGTCAACGTCGAAAATACAGTTGATTATGCTTCCGTAAAGCGTACGGACAGGCTGTGCGCTGACCTCGGAGGTGATGCTTCCCTTGATTCTGAGGTTTGCGACCGTGCCGTAAACGTACGGGAATACAGAGCGCTGATTCGTGCCGTTGATATTGACGGTAAGCGTGTGTCCGTCGCCGTTGTAAACGCCCGCGAAGAACGCCTTCGCGTTGCCGTTCGCCTCGGTTCCCGCATAGCCGTAGTAGTTGGTCATATCGATGTCGGCGGTCTGCAGGAAGTACTTGCCGTAGCCGTACATTTCGGATTCGACCGTGCTGATGGAGGCGTTGAAGCCTGCGGTGAACGCCATAAAATCGTCGGCGGATCCGATGATATAGGGGTCTGCTGCAGTGCCCGAGCCCTCGAACACGTCGTCGGGATCCGCGGGAAGGTTGGGGTTGCCTGCTCCGCCGTATGCCTTGACGGGAATCAGGAGACAAGCCGCGGGTATCTTCTTTCCTGTCGAGAAGTTATAGCCGGTGTAAACGATGTAGTCGGAATAGATCTCAACGGTATACCCCTCGCTGCCGTAGGTGGGAGATACGGTGTATCTGCCGTCGGTGCTGCGGGTGTAGACCGAGGTCGTGCCGTAGCCGCATGGCTGACAGCTCGAGCCGATATGAACCGTTCTTGCAAACGCGTTATATTCGTCTGAGTAGTTCACGTCGTCGTAAAGCGAAACGTGGGTGTGGCCCGACATAACGATTACGTCCTTGTACTTTTCGAGCAATGCCTTCAGACGCATCGTCTGGGTGTACTCGGTCTTGAAGGTAACAAGCGCCGTGTATCCGCCGTTCTTGCGATCGCCCGCACCGTAGTTAAGGAAGGGCGAATGCTCGGCAATGAAGATGTTCGTATTACTGCTTCCGTACTGATTGAGAAGCGATTCGAGCCAGTCGATCTGCGTCTTCGAGAAGTTGTCGACGGTCGAGCTGGTTCCGGGCGCGGTAAGCTCCTGCGCCATAAAGATGAAGAGGTTGTCGCGCTCGCCGCTTTCGCCCTTGACGAGCACGTGGAAGTAGGGCGAATTCGCGTAGGGGTGAACCTCGTCGCTGCCGCCGAGATACTTATCGAGAAGCGCGATATCCGCAGGAGTGTTGCCGTGGTTGCCTATCGATTCGTAAACCTTGGCGATAGGATAATCCGACGCGTTGATTATTTCGATGTGCTTTTCATACTGCGCCTCGAGGTCGGGGCTTTCTCCCCTGTCGCCCGTAGCGTCGCCGGTGATGACAACGCGCTCCATTCCCTGCTCGGCAAAGAAGTCCATCGCCGCGCCGAGCTTGGCGTACGCGCCTCTGTCGTAGGGCTCATAGTTCATATGAGTGTCGGAAAGCGCGCCGAAGCTGAATTCAAGCTTGCCGAGATCGGGCAGACGCTTGGACTCGGGTATGACTGCAGTCGCGACCGCGTTTTTGATGGAGGGCGTGGTATCGTTGAAGTGCTTTGCGCTTTCAAAGACGGCGATTCCCTTTGCGCCCGCAGGGATCATTGCTCCGTCCTTGACGGTGCAGGTGACGCTGCTGCCGTCGGTGATCTTTACCCAGGCAAGCTCGTCGTAATCCTTAAGCGTTTCCTTGCCGTCGGTGTAATAAACGGTGTAATATCCGTCAAGCGCCGCACCGTCACCGGGGACAATCGTGATTACGCTTTGTGCAAAGCCCGCCTTGTCCGCCTCGTCGCCGACGAACGTGATGACGACCTCGGTCGGTGTGTCGGTCGCACCTGCCGAGAGCGGCAGAGACAGCGCTGTGAATGCAAGACAGAACATAAGAAATACCGAAAGAATCCTTTTCATCTTCATTGTTCGCACTCCTTGAAGTGTTTTTCTTCATTTTACCACGATAAACCGCAAAAGTCAAACAAAAAAGGAGATATAAAAGACAACCGAGCCTTTATATCCCCCGTTTTGTTATTAACGCATCGTATAATTAACGATGCTCATCATAATATTGAATGCAAACAGCAGCGCGAGAACGATGCCGTCGCTCTTTTTGTATTTTACGCCGCGGCGGTAGACGGTATATCCGATAACCGCTGCAACGAAGTACATAAGGCCGTAATAGAAGTCGTCGCCAAAGCCCGAAATTATACCCGCAACGGCACAGAGCGGAATGAGCGTCTTATAGCCGAATACCGTCTCGGACATTTCCTCGGTCTGCTCCGCCTTCTTTTCCCCGAATACCCTGTAAAGCCCGTAAAGCGCAAGCACGCCGACGATTATCCAGATAACCAAGAACGTCCATACCTCGGGATCCGCAAGGCTCCTGTCGAGATACTTTTCGGGATACTTACGCTCCGCCTTTACGCAAAGGTCGGACAAAAGCTCACCGAAATAGGTATAACTGCAGGCGTGTCCCTCGTCAACAAACGAATAATATGTGTATACCCCGGGATTTGTCAGACGATCGTATGCCCTGACCGTAGACTCAACACTGCCTAAAAGAAATACCGGCACTAACTGATAGGCTATCATAAAGATATAGCCGTCACCCGAGGAGTTTGCGAGGTTGAACACGAAGGCAAACAACGTGTAGATGACAAAGCCCGCCGCGATCGAAATCAAAAAATGATACAGAATGTACTTATGCCCGAGATTTCCGAAATATCCGCCCGACATATTGGTCAGCAGTGCCTGAGCGTAGGTAAGCAGGAACGGCAGATAGACGGCTATGAGCCCCAAGCCGTATTGCAGCATTCCCAGAGTCCTGCGCGATATGGGGAGCGAATAGAAGCAGTCGAGATTGCGCTTCTTCTTGAATATCGAGAACATCCAGCCCGGCGCAACGGCGCACATTATCATCATAATGATGACGGGATAGCCGAGCATCAGATCGTGAATTTTGTAGCACTCAAGATCCTTTGCGGTCATACGCACGCCGCCATCGGAGTAGTATTTGTGGTCGGCGGAAACGTACTCTCCTCTTTCGTGGCTGTAGTGAAGATCCCTTGCAGAGTCTTGATTTATCGAGCAAACGCCCGAGCCGATAAGCAATACTATCGCGAGGATAATTATCATCGGGCGCATGTAAGCTTTCAGCTGATGCTTGAAATATCTGTTGGCGTTAAGCATTTTCGTACCCCCTTCCCGATTCGACGTCGTGAATGAACGTCTCCTCAAAATCAAGCGGCATTTCGTCCATAACGGCGGGCGAAAGCGCCGACAGTCGCTCGCGCATCTTCTCCTTGTCGCCCTCGAGGACAATTGTAACGAAGCGGCTCTTTATATCGAGCGAGACTATCGGCAGACCCGCAAAATCAGCCTGCTTTACCTCCTCGGTAAAGGCAAGCTCGAACTTGCAAAGCCTTGCCACGTGCTCGGCAATATCGCCGTGGCTCTTTACGACGTTGTTGTCGATAAGCACGAACCTGTCGCAAAAATCCTCAAGCTCGCGCAGAGAGTGGCTCGAGATCAGAACCGTGGTGTTTTCCTCCTCGACAAGCGTGATTATCGCGTCCTTGAATATCTTTCGCGATAAGGGATCGAGCCCGTCGAATGCCTCGTCGAGAAGCAGATACTTCGGCTTTACCGCCAGCGCAAGCGCGATGAAGACCTGACGCCTCATACCCTTTGAAAAGTTTCGCACGTTCTTCTTGGGGTCGAGCTGATACTTGGAAATAAGCGTGTCGAAGGTCGCTCTGTCGCAGTCGGGATAAAAGGTTTTGTAAAAGTCAAACAGCTTGTTGGGTGTTGTCGCGGTGGTGTAGTAAGGGTCGTCGGGAAGGAAAAATATGTCCTTGCGGGTCTCCTCCTCATTGGGGCTTTTTCCGTCGTAAAGCACGTGCCCCTTGGCGTCGTACACGCCCGATATCAGGCGCAAAAGCGTAGACTTGCCCGCGCCGTTTATGCCGACGAGCCCCATTACGGTGCCGTCGGGTATGGTAAGATCGATGTTTTTCAGCACTTCCTTTGTTCCGAAGGAATGCGATAACCCCTTAATCTCGATCATTGTAAGCCTCCTTTAACAGCTCTGTCATTTCCTCGTAGGAAGCTCCTTGCTCCCTGTATTCGGAAAACGTTTTCAAAATACGCGTGCGCAGCGTTGCGTCGCCGCTGCTTGATGCGAGCGAAACGGTTACGAACGCGCCCTTTTTCGGCATCGTGCATATCAGCCCCTGCTCCTCAAGATAAGCATAGGCTCTTTGAACCGTGTTCGGATTCACGCCGAGCTCGCCCGCCGCCGTTCGCACGCTCGGCAGCTTGTCGCCGTCGCGCAGCACGCCCAAGCGTATATACCTTTCATACCTTTCGGCAACCTCAAGATACACGTCGCGCTTCCCGCTGAATAAATTTTGCTTCACGCAACCGCCTCCTTTGCCTTTTTCTTTCAGAATCCTGCGATTCTGTATTATCTGTATTATCTGTGTCAACTGTATTATAACACGTCTGCGCTATATGTCAATGAATAATTTATGAATTTTTATGATTGATTTTTGTAAAGCATATTGACAAACATTTGTTCGTTGGGTTATACTGTACCTTGCGAGGTGAAGATGATGACGCTTGAGGAGCTCAAGGTAAGACGGCTTACAAATCAGTATTTAATCAATAAAGGAAAAAAGCAACAGGTCGTGCGCGATCTTTGCGGAGTACAATCGCAGTTTCTGGTCAACGCGATCCATTCGCTGCGTATTCGCTGTGAGGATTTCGACGAAGCGACCTTAAAGGACGGCTTGGTGAAGAACTGGACTATACGAAGCACGGTCCACGTCTTTTCAAAGGAGGATCTTCCGTTATTTATACGCTGTAACGACGGAAACGATTACCTTAAAAACGAATGGAGCGGTTATTCGTTTTGGAACCGGCGCGATAAATGGGCGTTGTCGCCCGAGCGTCAGGCGTTTCTTTCGTCGGTCATCGTCGCATCTCTCAAAGGCGGAGCAAAAACGCGCGACGAATTAAAGGAGCTCTGCCGCGAAAACGGAATGACGCACGCAGAGGAAAGCTGTATGTTCGAGCCCTGGGGCGGCGGAATCGCCGAGCTTTGCAAGCGCGGGTTTATGAATTACGTCGTGCAGGAAAAGAAGGCTTACTGTCTCGCGCCTGCATTCGTCCCTATGAAGGATGAGGACGCCAAGCTCGAAATTGCGCGCCGTTATTTCACAAGCATTGCCCCCGCCACCGTACACGACGCCGCATATTTTTTGGGCGCGAAGCAATCCGAGGTAAAGAAATGGCTCGACAGGCTTCCCGTCACAAGCGCGACGCTGGACGGTAAGACCTATTTTTACATTGAAAACGGCAAGGAGTACAAAAGCTCTGTTCCGAAATGTATACTCCTTGCGGGGTTCGATCAGCTGATGCTCGGCTACCAAAAGAAGGAAAGTGTTTTTCTGCCAAGCGAGCATCTGCGCGGTATTTTCAATCTTGCGGGCATCGTTATGCCGTCTATCCTTCTCGACGGGCGCGTCGTCGGCAGGTGGAAAAGGAAGGACGGCAGGCTGACGTTTACGCTTTTCGAGTCGGTCGGAGCAAGAAATAAGAAGGCGATAACGCGCACCGCGGAATCGCTTTGGTGCGATCTCAAACGCATCGAATTTGAAGAATAACGTTCGGCAGCGTGAACATTCGTGAATTTTATTCCCGTTTGTTCACGTTTTTTATTGACAAACAGGAATAAACGTGATATAGTGTTAATGCGAAGCGGGAACGGGTCGACACGGAACCGTTTTGACTTACACGAAAGGAGATCATCAATGTTTATTGATGAGCGTCATCGCAAAATACTTGATATTCTGGAAGCCAAAGGCAGTGTAAGCACTGCGGAAATACAGCGAAAGTTCAGCGTAAGCTATGATTCGGCGAAGCGTGATCTGCGGATTTTAGAGGAGAAGGGCTTGCTCAAGCGTACTCACGGCGGTGCAATAGCGGTCCGTCAAATTGCCGCAGGCAAGCCGAGCGGAGTCACCTGCAAGGATTTCGACGAAGTAAAGGACAATTATCTTGCCATTGCCAAGCGTGCCGTTTCGATGATAAACGACAACGACGTGATTTTCATCACAGCCGCGTCGGTCGGTTATTTAATGGTTCAAAGCCTTCCCGAGAATTTAAAAATACGCGTAGTAACAAACTCGATTATTCTCGCGGATGCGCTTCGCAAAAACCCGAACGTATCGGTAATTATGCTCGGCGGCGAAATGGACGCAAAGGGCAACTGCTACGATGCGTTTGCCATTGAAACCATTAAAAAACTGCGCTTTGACAAATGCTTCCTGACCTCAGCCGCGATTTCGGCAAAGTTCGGACTTTCGATACAAAAATCCCAAGCGATAAGCTTCTGGAACGCCGTGATCGACAGTTCTAAGCAGGCAATAGGGCTTTACCCCACCGAAAAAATAGGTGTTGATTCGATAGTCAGCATATGTCCCGCAAGCCGTTTGAATACCCTGATAACAGATTGGGACGCGCTCGAGGAAGACCTAAAAGACTTCGACGAGCTCGGAATAAATATCGAAATAGCAGAGAAGGAATAAACAAAAAACACAAAGTGTACTTTCGATTTTGTCGAAAGTACACTTTTGTAGTATATGAGTGTTTCAAGGGCATAAATCAGGTTCCCCGAAAACGCTTGCATTTTTGGGGTAGCTTACCCATTTGTCTTCGGTCTGAAATTTGATCCTTGCTTTTTGTTTTCTATTTCATTACATCCAAAAGCGATTTTGCACGGTCGATGCTTGACGCGAAATATTCCCAAAGCAATTCGCCCGTGTAGCCGTCGGGGTATTCGGTAATTTCGGCTTCGATATTTTCTGCCGCTTCTTCCCTCTCGGCGTTTTCGGAAAACCATTCATACTCGGGCATAACGCGGTTTTCAAAGGTGCCCTTGGGCATAAGATCAATAAATTTATCAAGTGCCTTTGCGGTTATCGGGGAAGAAATTTTAAACAACTCGTCTACTGCTTCGGGCAGAGCGAAAAAAACATTTTCATTTTCAAGCAACGACAAAATACCGTCTGCTTCGCAAGAATCCTCGACCGACATACACAAAAAGAGCGTTTTCTGATCCGCGTTAAGCGATTCAAACGGCATATCAAGGTAATAGTCATATACCAAGGCGATTGCAAGTCCGTTAAAATCCTCGCTGTTAAGCTTGCAAAGCGCTTTTGCATCTTTTGCTTTTATTATCTTTTGGGGATCGAATTTTTTCGACTTAAAAAGATTAAACATTTTAACGCTCCTTAATCGGGCCTTCCGGTCAAGTGTCCCTCATCGGAAAGATTCGGGTAGTCAAACTGGCGAAGCGCCTCGTAGGCGACTATCGCAACGGCGTTGGAGAGATTGAGCGAGCGGACAAAGCCGAGCATCGGAATGCGAATACAGCGATCGTAATTAGCCTTGAGCAGCGGCTCGGGCAGACCGTGGCTTTCCTTGCCGAACACGAAGTAAATATCCCTATCCTTCGGATATTCTGCCTCGGAATGGCATTTTTGCCCTTTTGTCGAGCAGAAATAGAATTCTCCGTCTTGATTCTTTGAGACGAATTCTTCCCAGTTCGCATAGCGCGAAACGGTTAAATACTGCCAGTAATCGAGCCCTGCGCGGCGGATGGTACGGTCGGAAAGCTCGAAGCCCAACGGCTCGATAAGGTGAAGATGACAGCCCGTCACGGCACAGGTTCGGGATATGTTTCCCGTGTTCTGAGGTATCTCGGGCTCGTAAAGAACAATGTGTATCATAAATAACCACCGAAAAATCGTTATAAATGGATTGTAACACCGAGAAAAGGATTTTTCAACCCTTGATTAATCTATTTTTTTGTAATATAATAGGATCAGAATATTTCGGAGGTTTTGTTATGGCACTCGGGATTCTTAAGATCGACCCCTATCTTACACCGTTTGAAAAGGATCTGAAGCTTCGCGTAAGCTCTTACGAGAAAAAGCGTGCAGAGCTTGTCGGCGAAAACAGCCTTATCGACTTTGCGAACGGATACGAATACTTTGGCATCCACAAGACCGAAAACGGCTGGGTATATAGAGAATGGGCGCCCGGTGCCGACGAAATGTACTTCACCGGCGATTTCGCGAATTGGGATTGCAGGGCGTTTCCTATGAAAAGGCTCGAAAACGGGGTGTACGAAATACATCTCGACGGAGAGGACGCCTTGAAGAAGGGACAGAAGGTGCAATGCATCGTTATAAAAAACGGTGAGCTTATGCGCCGCGTGCCCTCTTACGCGACGCGCGTGGTTCAGGACGCCGTCACCTACGCATGGTGTGCCGAGGTGGACGACATTCTCTGCGACGGCTTCGAATGGACCGACGGCGATTTCAAGCCTGCAAGGACTCCGTTTATTTACGAATGTCACATCGGTATGGCGCAGGAGGACGGCAGGATAGGAACCTTCCGCGAATTTACCGAGAGGATCCTCCCCCGCATAAAGAAGCTCGGCTACAACACCATCCAGATAATGGCGATAATGGAGCACCCCTATTACGGCTCGTTCGGTTATCAGGTGTCAAATTTCTTCGGCGTCAGCTCGCGCTACGGCATGGCGATCGAGCTTAAGGAGCTTATAAACACCGCTCACAAAATGGGCATAACCGTACTGCTGGACGTAGTGCATTCGCACGCGGTAAAGAACGGCGGAGACGGGCTCAATTACTTCGACGGCACGCACTATCAGTACTTCCACGAGGGTCCGCGCGGATACCACACCGCGTGGGACACCAAGCTTTTCAACTACGACAAAAACGAGGTCCTGCACTTCCTGCTTTCGAATCTGAAGTATTGGATGGAGATCTTCCACTTCGACGGCTTCCGCTTCGACGGCGTTACCTCGATGCTTTATCACGACCACGGCTTGGGAAGCGCGTTCACCGATTACAGCATGTATTTCTCGATGAACACCGACACCGAGGCTGTGACCTATCTGATGCTCGCAAACGAGCTGATCCACGAGATAAATCCGAAGGCGATAACGATTGCCGAGGATATGTCGGGCATGCCGGGTATGTGCATCCCGATAAAGGACGGCGGCATCGGCTTCGATTACCGTCTGTCGATGGGCATTCCCGACCTTTGGATAAAGCTTATCAAGGAGTACCGCGACGACGATTGGGATATGTTCAAGCTCTGGTACGAGCTTACAAGCCGACGCGCGGGCGAGAAGGCTATCGGCTATTGCGAATCGCACGATCAGGCGTTGGTCGGCGACAAGACGATCATTTTCCGTCTTTGCGACGCCGATATGTATTGGCATATGAACAAGGACAGCCAAAGCGCCGTTATCGACCGCGGCATCGCGCTTCACAAGATGATCAGGCTCATCACGGCGTCGACCGTCGGCGAGGGATATCTTAACTTTATGGGCAACGAGTTCGGACACCCCGAATGGATCGATTTCCCGCGCGAGGGCAACGGCTGGAGCTACCATTACTGCCGCAGACAGTGGAGCCTTGCCGACAACAAGCTTTTAAGATACGAATACCTCCGCGACTTCGACCGTGCGATGCTCAAGCTGTTAAAGGGCGAGCGTCTTATGAGCAAAAAGCCGCAAAGCCAATGGATCGATCAGGGTGACAAGGTGCTGATGTATACCAAACGAAAGGTCGCGTTTGCATTCAACTTCCATCCCGACAAGTCCTTTACAAGCTATTTCCTGCCCGTCGAGGAGGAGGGTGAATACAAGGTCATCCTTTCGACCGACGATAGGGACTTCGGCGGCTTCGACCGCATCGACAAATCGGTGACCTACAAGGCGGAGCGCACCGCAGACGGCAGACTCGGACTGTTCTGCTACCTGCCGAGCCGATGCGCCATCGTGTTCAAGAAAATATAGTTTTTTGCGTCCCGTGCCGAATTCGGCGCGGGATCGCTTTTTCTTTACCGTTTTTTATCGAAAAAACGACGGTCGGGTACGATTTTCTTCAAAATATTTTCGCGTAAACTGTTGATAAATATCAAAAATATGTTAAAATAAATCATTAACGTTTATAATGCGTAAATATTTTCTGCAAGGAGCTATCCTATGAAAAAGATACACAGCATAGAAGACTACGAAAGCAGGATCAAAAGGGTCCTCATCACCGAGGAGGAGCTCAAGGAAGCCATTGCCAAGGCAGGCAAGCTTATTGACAGCTACTACGACGGCAGACCCATTCTGCTCGTAAGCATTCTCAAGGGCGCGTTTGTTTTCCTCGCCGATCTTTGCAGAGCCGTTTCGGTTCCCTGCGAGATTGGATTTATGTGCGCAAAGAGCTACTACGAGGGCACGGTATCGACCGGCGTGGTCAAGATCACCATGGACCTCGATCAGGATATCTCCAACTATCACGTGATCATCGTTGAGGACATCATCGACACCGGCAGAACGCTTAATGACATCGTCAAGATGCTCAAGGCGAGAAACCCCGCATCGCTCCGCGTCGTCACCCTGCTCGATAAGCCGTCGAGACGTCTCGTTGATTTCACGGCAGACTACTCCCTCTTCACCATTCCCGATCATTTCGTTATCGGCTACGGTCTCGACTGCGGCGAATACTTCCGCAATCTTCCCTATATTGCCGAATACGGTGAATAAGCGAAAAACGCAACCGAACAGATCTGTTTTTTCAATTTGCGAAAACAGTCTGTTGGCTCGAGCTACTCAAACGAGCGCACACACATACATTCCAAACCTACCGAGGTGATCCCGCCTATGATCTTCAAGGCATTAAACAAGCTTATCGATTACTCGTTGAACAAGGGGCTGATAGACAAGGTCGACTGCTACGTCGTCAGGAATCAGCTTATCGACGCACTCGCTCTTAACGGCTGGGAGGAGCGCGACAGCTCCTATTGCGGCGAAAGCATCGACTCGCTTCTCGAGCCGATAATCGACTACGCCTGCGAAAACGGCATCATTCCCGACACGGCAAACTCGCGCGACCTGTTCGACACGAAAATAATGGGCATCCTCACTCCGATGCCGCGCGAGGTCGTCACCGAATTCAACAGAAGATATTCTGTCGATCCCACCGAAGCGACCGATTGGTACTATAAATTCAGCAAGGACCTCAACTACGTCCGTTCAGGCAGGATCGAAAAGGACCTCAAGTGGCCGTATGAATGCGAATACGGCAGACTTGATATCACTATAAACTGCTCGAAGCCCGAAAAGGACCCGCGCGACATTGCCGCAGCAAAGACCGCCAAGGCGACGGCTTACCCCAAATGTCAGCTTTGTGCCGAAAACGCAGGTTTTGCCGGACACGCCACCCATCCCGCAAGACAGAATCTGCGTCCGATACCGATAACCGTAAACGGCGAGGAGTGGCAGCTTCAGTACTCCCCCTACGGATACTACAACGAGCATTGCATCGCCTTCAATTCCAAGCACATCCCAATGACCATCGACGCGCAGGTGTTCGACAAGATGTTCGACATCATCGAGCTTTTCCCCCACTACTTCGTCGGCTCAAACGCCGATTTGCCGATAGTCGGCGGCTCGATACTCGCGCACGAGCATTTTCAGGGCGGACGCTACACCTTTGCTATGGCGAAGGCGGAGATCGAGCGTGAATTCTCGCTCCCCGAGTTCAAAAACGTCAAGGCGGGCATCGTAAAATGGCCGATGTCGGTGATCCGTGTTTCCTCGCCCGACAGACGCGAGCTCGCGAAGTGCTGTGCCTACCTGCTCGAAAAATGGAGAGGATACACCGACGAGCAGGCGTTTATATTCGCCGAGACCGACGGCGTTCCCCACAATACGATCACCCCGATATCACGCAGGAACGGCAACGACTTTGAATGCGATCTCGTGCTTCGCAACAACATAACGACGGCCGAGCGTCCCATGGGACTTTACCATCCCAACCCGACGCTTCACCACATAAAAAAGGAAAACATCGGACTCATCGAGGTAATGGGTCTTGCGGTGCTTCCCGCAAGGCTTGCCAAGGAGATAGTCGTGCTTGAGGACGCTATCTGCGAGGGCAGAGACGTCGCTTCGATCGAACAGATCGCTCACCACGCCGATTGGACGAGCGAGCTTCTTTCGCGCTACGGCAAAATCGACCACGAAAACGCAAGAAGCATACTCGAGCTCGAGATCGGTCGGGTATTCCTCAACGTGCTTGAGGACGCGGGCGTGTTCAAAAGGACCGAAAGCGGCATGAATGCGTTTATGAGATTCATCAATACGCTTTGACGGAGGCTACTATGAACTTTTTGGAAGAAAGAATCCTGAAGGACGGGCTTGTCAAGCCGGGCAACGTGCTCAAGGTCGACAGCTTTTTGAACCATCAGATGGACGTCGGTCTGATGGATATGATCGGCGAAGAGTTCTATAATCGATTCAAGAACGAAAACGTGACGAAGGTGCTCACCATCGAGGCGTCCGGCATAGCGATCGCCTGCTCGGTCGCAAGGGTCTTCGATGTTCCCATGGTGTTCGCGAAGAAGTCCAAGAGCATCAACATAGACGGCGAAATGTACGTCGCAGAGGTCGAGTCCTTCACCCACAAGAACAAAAACAACGTCATGGTTTCAAAGAAGTTTTTAAGTCCCGAGGACCGCGTGCTTATCGTCGACGACTTCCTCGCAAACGGCTGTGCGCTTCAGGGGCTCATCTCGATCGTCGAAAGCGCGGGAGCTACGGTTGCGGGCTTGGGCATCGCGATCGAAAAGGGCTTCCAGATCGGCGGAAGGGTGATAAGAAACCTCGGCTACCGTCTCGAATCGCTCGCCATCGTCGATTCGATGAACGACGAAACCGGCGAAATAGTATTCAGATAAATAAGGATATAAACAAAAATCGAGCTTCATTCGAGCTCGATTTTTTTATTGTATAATTACGCTTTTTTCTTGATCCTCAGCAGTCTCACGATAACCGGGCTTAAGATAAGCGAGGTGAGAAGCTCGGTAATAAAGTTGCCCATCGCCAGCGCCCAGAAGAACGCCATTCCCGAAATGTCCATTCCGAGCATGGTCGCCATTTCGGTCGCGAAATCCATAAAGAAGAGGCGGCTTCCGAGCAAAAACAGACCCGTATTTACGATCGGGCAAGAAAGCGCCGCAGCGATGACCGCGAGATAGACGTTCGTCTTTTCAAGCAGCTTGTAAACAAGTCCTGCCGCAAGGCCGCATACCGTACCTTTTGCGAGAACCGTGATGAGAGTACCGTGAACGCTGAACGGCAGAAACAGAGCCGCGCCGCCCGAAAGCAGTACCACGATACCGAATACCAATCCAAGCCACGCACCGACCGTCGGACCGCACATCGCCGCGCCGATGACTATAGGCACGAGTGCCACAGCCGTCGAAAACGGACCGAAGAAGGTCGTAACGGAGCCGAGAAGCTGCAATACTGCCACGATCGCGGTAAGTATCGCGCCGAGCGTAAGTGTCTCGGTCGACATTCTTTTCGTTGATTTCATAAGATTTCCTCCTTGCTGTCGCCCATAAAGGTGCAACGCATAAATATATATTTTCCCTTTCGGGATAAATATCAACAACACTATTTATTTTTATTGTATATTATATTGAGTCCCTTCAGAACAAGGTCGTCATCCAAGGTCACCTCGTGGAGACAGTGCGGGATCACCAGCCGTGCCGCACCGCCCGTGGCGTATATCGGCAGTTTCTCACCAAGAGAATCGTTGATTCGGTCGATCATACCGTCAAGCAGACTCGCGTTACCGAAAACGATTCCCGACCGCATACTGTCGACCGTGTTTTTGCCGATCACGGCTCTCGGCGCCTCGACGCTAACCTGCGGAAGCTGTGCGGTTCCCTCGGAAAGCGCATTTGCACCCATATGGACGCCCGGGATGATCGAAACCCCCTCGAACGCGCCGTTTTTGTTCATCGCCGTCATTTTGGTGGCGGTGCCCATATCGATTATCAGCGCAGGCGCACCGTAAAGCTGTCTGACGGCAACGCAGGCACATATCAGGTCTGCCCCGACCGATGCCGGATCATCGCAATGAAGGTTGATCCCTGTCTTTATACCCGGACCGACAAGCAGAGGCTCGACACCGCAGACTGCGCGCAGCGCGTCCCTCACAACGTTGTTGAGCGGCGGGACGACCGAGGATATCACCGCTCCCTCGACGCTGTCCTTATCAACACCGTAAAGCGCGAGCGTGGCGAGTATCGACACCGCGTATTCGTCCGAGGTCTTCGACGAATCGGTCGAGATCCGCGCAACGAAAACCGATTCGTTCCCCGAAAAGCCGCCGAGCGCAATATTCGTATTTCCTATGTCCAGGGTGAGAACCATTTGACGTCCCTTCCCCGCATAAAACGCGGACGATCATCTTACATTATAATATACCGAATTATAACACCGCAGAGTATAAAAATCAAGTACCTCGACACACAAACTGTCTTCGGCAAAGACTTGGCTAAGAAACGGTAAAGAAGCGTTAAAGTCGGTTGACAAAGCATCTGCCGAGTGTTAGTATCGTCTTTGAATCGGAATAAGTGGTGGAGTCTGTCACCGAGGTCAAAAAGCTTCGGTTTATCTCGATTTTAAGCCGTTGTTTTTTGGCTTGAAAAATGTGTGGGACAGGGTCGGCATTTGCGGCTCTTTTTCTATGCGTTACGGTGAAAGTGCTTTACACTGTTCCATTTTATGATTTATCTGTCGCGGAATACGCCGAGCTTGAGCTTTTCAAGCTGGATATCAGTGCAGTTGCCCGCGCAGAAGAACGCGACGCCGACTGCGCCTGCCTTACGGCATTCCTCGACCTGCTTTGTGGATTCGATAACGGGGAGCTTGTTATACATCGGCGAAATACCCGAAACGTTGGGAGCCTCGCCGTAGTTGCGAACCATATATCCGACCTCCGCGCCGACGTCCTCGGCATCGGTGAGATACGCCATCGGATAGATCGCATCGAGCCAGCCCTGCTTTACCCAGTACTGCCAATTCTGGCACTTGAGCTTGATCGCCTCGACAGGGTCGCCGAATACCGCGGTTGAAAGCTCGATATCGCGACCGTTTGCGCGATATTCAAGGATCAGCTTGCGAACCGATTCGACGTATGCGGTGATCTTTGCGGCACGCCACTCGAGGAACTTCTGCCATTCGTCGCTGTCGGTCGACTCGATGGCATCGATATCGATTCCGCTGTCTGCGAGAAACGCCGCCTTTGTGGTGTCCTCAAAGCCTGCAGAGCGATCGACACCGTGTATAACGGGATAGCGAATATAGTCAAGCTGGAAGCCGTCGAAATCGTAATTGTCAAGTATCTCCCTGATGAGCGAAAGCAAAAGCGACTGCACCTCGGGAAGCGCGGGGTTGAGGAAATAAAAATTGTCGAATGCATCGTGAAGGATGCCCCCATCCTTGCGTCTCGCCATCCATTCGGGATGGATATCCGCCATCGGACAGCCGTGGGGATGAACGCCGAAGAAGAAGTCCTCGAACCAGCAATGTATCTTCATGCCGTGCTTCTTGCAGATGCGGATAAACGCGTCGATGACGTCGAAGCCGTTTTCATAGCCCTTGCGTATGGGAAGAAAGTCGTGAACGCACTTCTGGGCATTAGCGTAGCCCTCGTAGTTGGTTTCGATAAGCAAAAGGTTAAAGCCCGCGTCGCAGAGTTTCGAAACGGTCTTTTCTACCTCCTCGTCGCTCTTTTCGTGAGGGCGGTGCCATACGGCTCTTACCTCGCCCTTGACCGATTTCGCGGTGTGGTAATACGCCTCCTCGCAAAGCTCGGCAACACGAGCAAATTCCTTGCCGTCAAGCGCTTTTTTAGCCTCGTCAAGCAGCGAAAGCGCGACGTCTCTGTTGAACTCGTCGCCCGCAAGCTCGCGCTCGATAATACGGCGCTCGATGGCGTATATCTTGCTTCCTGCGTTGATCTCAAGCGCGCAATCGTCTATTTCCACGCCGAAAAGGTTGTTTTCGCCGTCGATCTCGGCACGAGCGCCTACGATTATGTTATTTGCAAGGAACTCCATCGCCTTGCCGTGACCCGAAACGACGTAGCCGCCGTCGGGAACCTCGTTATTATTTTTGCCGCAGCTGACAACTCTGCCGTCGAGAATACAAGCCTCAAAGCCGTAGCAGTTGGTACCGGTCTTGCCGCATTGGTTGTAAATGACAAGCTCGTCGGCGTCGCGGTCGCCGTTATACTTGGAAATGTTGAAGAAATTCATATGCATTTTCCTCTCAATCGTTTTGGGTGTCGTATTTGCCGTTTTGGATGCCCTCCTGCTCGTTTACGGCAATGAAAGCAGAGATGTAGGTGTAAAATACCGCGCAGATCAGTAATACGACGTGCTTGACGTCGACGCTTTGAAACAGCGACGACACGCCCCTGCCGAGCATTATCAAAAGCAAAGCGAGCGCACCCATGATCACGACGTTTTTGACAAAATACGCCGCTCCGAGTCGCCTTTTTATGCCAACGACAAGCCAGGAAATCACCGAAATAAAGTTCACAATAGGAATAAACTTCGGGACCTTCTGCGTTTTAAGCCACATTTGCCTCATCTCCTTGCATTTTATAAGTCAGTTTAACATATCGAAAATGACGCGTCAAGCACTTTGATTTGCAAAATTCACATTTTAGAAAATTTTTTCAAAAAACTGTTGCAAAAATCGCTCCCGCGTGTTACAATATGATTCGCGGCGTGAAAACACGGCGCTTCTCGAGAAAACGAGCATTTCCAAACATTTTCATATATGCAGAGGTATCGAAGCGGGAACGAGCGCGAGCGCTGTCGGAGACAGATACAGCGAGAGCGAGTTCGTGCAGCGGTCGAAATTTTGCGAAGCGACAAGCGAGCGAAAAATTTCGGGTTACCGCAAACCGGACATAACGGGGCGCAGACCCGTAGGTCGTACCTTTCAAAAATGATTACATCTTTATAATTTCATATATGCAGAGGTATCGAAGCGGGAATGAGCCCGAGCGCTGTCGGGGACAGATTCAGCGAGGGCGAATTCGTGCAGCGGTCGAAATTTCGCGAGCGATTAGCGAACAAGAAATTTCGGGCTACCGCAAACCGGACATAACGGGGCGCAGACCCGTAGGTCGTACCTTTCAAAAATGATTACATCTTTATAATTTCATATACGCAGAG
>JAFXDO010000069.1 GCA_017563195.1 Clostridia bacterium
GCAGCAATGCTCCTCGCCGATAAGCTCCTCGCCTTCACAGCCCTCGTCGCTGTGGTGGCAATGATGGCATTCCTCGGGCTCGCTTTTCGTGCGCGAGCGAAGGATAAGGTCGATAACGTAGCCGGCAAAGATCGCGATGACGGTTTTGATGCCCATAACGAGCAATACGTCGAGTATACGGTCGGGGCGGGTGAGCATAATAAGCAGAGCCTCGTCCGACGTGGAAAGGTATATCGCGATGAGGGTGCCGAGCGTGATTATTCGCTTTGCATAAAAATTCGAGCCGATGACCGAAAATCCGCATTGCGGAATAAGCCCGAGCAGGGCTCCCGCCGCGGGGCCTGCGGCACCTGCCTTTTGAATCGCCGTGCTGCTTTTTTCCTCAAGCTTCGCTTCGATATATTCGAGTATAAGAAACGCTATCAGTAAAAAGGGGAGCATCTTGAGTGTATCGATGCCCGCGTGCTTTAAAGCGTGAATGAATTCGTGCATATTTGTTTTCCTTAATATATGGATAAAAATATTATAACTTAGCGTGGAAATTTGTCAAGAGTTTTTTCTTATCGCGACTTACGCGAGATAGCCTTGAAAATAGCCGGACAGTATGGTATAATACTGACGAAAGGAAGTGTGAGGTATGGACGGCATCCAAAGACTTAAGGAAATGATAGATGAATCAAGCAATATCGTCTTTTTCGGCGGCGCCGGAGTTTCGACCGAAAGCGGAATAAAGGACTTCCGCTCGGAGGATGGAATTTACAACATGAAGTTCGACTATCCTCCCGAATATATGCTCTCGCACAGCTTTTTCGTTTCGCATCCCAAGGAATTTTACGATTTTTACCGCACGATGATGCTTTGCGATGGGGTTGAGCCCAACAAGGCGCATTATGCCCTTGCTGAGCTTGAGCGCAGAGGAAAATTAAAGGCGGTTATCACGCAAAATATCGACGGACTGCACCAAAAAGCGGGAAGCAAGAATGTTTTTGAGCTTCACGGAAGCACGCTCAGGAATTATTGCCATCGCTGCGGCAAGTCGTTTTCGGTCGAGTACGTCGAAAGCAACGAGGTGCCCTATTGTCCCTGCGGCGGTATCGTTAAGCCCGACGTCGTGCTTTACGAGGAACCGCTCGACGGAAGGACTCTCGAAAACGCGATCGATGCCATCTCGCGCGCCGATATGCTTATCGTTGCGGGTACCTCGCTGACGGTCTATCCCGCTGCGGGGCTGATCGATTATTTCAAGGGCAGGTATATCGTGCTCATCAACCGCGACGCGACGCCGTATGACGACCGCGCGGACCTTGTTATCCGCGAAAAGGTAGGGGAGACGCTGTCAAGGGTCGTGTGAGCTTAGTATAAAAAACAAAAGATATGCTTCGTCGCTTGAAGCATATCTTTTTTGCTTTGGTTCAGCTCTTGCGTTTTTACGGGGAAACGACGTTTATGTCGCCCATTTTGTTATCACCCATAAGCTTAAGGGTACAGCGCGAGCCTTGGTTTTGACGTATTGAAACGTCGCCCATACGGTTTAAAAGCTCGTTAATGACAGTCCAGTCGGCGGGGACGTGGACCGTGATATCGCCCATCGAGTTGCTAAGATTAAGCTCAAACGTTTCGCCCTCGATGCCGTCGGTGTTTGTGTAGTAAACGGTTGAATCACCCATGCGGTTGTTTATCCAGCTTTTTTTCGTGGTGACCGCGTCAACGTAATGGGTGGACGAAGAAAATCTGTTGTTGTGACCCTTGCCCTGACGCTTGGGAACGATAAAGCTCATTGCGACGTCTGCGATCACAGCCGAAAGCAGGAGCACCCAGTTGTTGATAAAGTTTTCGGATTCAAAGCCCGCGAGCGCGGCGATCTGCTTTTCAAAGCACATAACAAGCAGCGCAAGCGGAATGAATATCTTGAACTTTTCGCGAAGCTCGCTCGAAAATACTATCTTTGCGATTATCCAGCCGACAAGCACTATGCCCATCAGCATTGTGAAAAACGGTACGCCGAAGCTGCTTTCGGTGCCGACGGTTCCGTAGACGATAAGCGCCGCGGCGAAAATGAGCATCAGAATGCCCCAGTAGACCTTATAAGCTCTGCCTTTCATTATTTTAACCTCGTTTCATTTATTTTTTCGCGGAACGCCTTGTAGTACGACCGCGATACGAATACCTTTTTGACGGTTCCGTTGAAGAACGCCTCGCAAACACCGGTTATGTCGCGCCGTATCGAGGAGACCGACCTTGTGTTGACTATTGACGACTTCGATATCCGCATAAAGCTGCCGGGCATCAGCTCGCTCAGCTCGTAAAGCTTCAGATCGGTGTAGTACATCCTGTCCTTGGTGTGCGCGGCTGTCCTGCTTCCGTCGGTTTCGAAAAAGAGGATATCGTCGATGGAGACAAAGTAGACGTTTTCGCCGAGTGTCAGCTCTATCTCGCTGCTTTCTGCGCTCGAAAGTGCAGATTGCATACGTATGACCTCGTCGTTTATCTCGCGGCATCTGATTACTACCTCGTCGGTTCCGCTCGGGTCGATCTCTATTCTTACCTTGAAGCCCATGGACGTCCCTCCCTTCACGCGTATTATAGAACAAATCACAGCGGTTTGTCAAAGGTTTTGAGGCAAGTGGTCGATTTTTGGCGGTGAAATGCAGAAAAATGTAAATAAACTGCGATAAAGCAAAAGAATACTTGCCAAAGCGGAGTATCTGTGGTAAAATAACTGCGTATGCTTTATACGGAGGTAAATATGGAAAACAAGGAACGCCTCTCCGTCGGAGAATGGTTTGAAAATCTTTGGTATCACTATAAATGGCTGATTATTTTCGGAGGACTTATCGCGCTTCTGCTCGTTATGAGCCTTACGCAATGCATCGCGACGAAGGATCCCGACGTCAACATACTTCACGTCGGACCGATGTATATCTCGCCCGAATCGGGTGAGCAGCTTAAAAGCAGCATCGCTTCTTTGTCGGATGACTATAACGGCGACGGCAACAAGCGTGTGGACCTGCTTGACATTACCGTGGTTGCGTCGTCGGACGAGGTATCTGCGGGCGATATGCTCGGATACGATCAGGCAAGCAATGCGCTTCAGCGCTTCCAGACCGAAATACGCGCGGGCGATAGCGTGATATATCTGCTCGACAAGCGATATTTCGATATGTGTATGGCGGAAAAGCTTCTTACACCGCTTTCCGAGATTCTGGACGATGCCGACATTCCGTCGAAGACGGTCGAGGGCTACGGCATATACGTTTCGGAGCTTGACGCGTTCGACCTTGCGGGGCTTTCCGACGTACCCGACACGGCTATACTCTGTATCCGCCGCTCGCCCGATAAGGACGAGGTCAAGTATCCCGGCAGGACGATGGACATCTGGAACGGAAACCGCAAGACCTTCATTAATCTTGTAAAATATACCGCCGAAAACGGTAATTAAATTTACTATTGCAAAATGGAATATTTTGTGATACAATAACTCTAATCGTTATGTATTATCCGGAGGATTATTAAAAATGAGCAACAAAGTCATTGCCAAGCAGAAGAGAACGATCATTATCTGCGTCGTTCTCAGCGTGCTCCTTCTCGCGGGCTCTCTGTTTGTTATTATCGACGGACTCGTGCGTATGGACGAGCCCTATAATCAGTTTGAGGATGCAAGCTTTGCATCCGCACTTGCGACCGCTCTCGGAAAGAGCAGCGTTCGTGACATTACTCAGGAGGATCTCGACAAGGTCGAATCCCTCGTATACTATTGGGAGGTTGGCAACAACTCCTCCAATAACTATGCGACCTATGCGACTCCCGTTGTTATGCTCGGTTATAAGGAAATGACCGACAGCATCATCGCAAACGACAACGAGACCGAGCCTGCAGCGGATTCCTTCATCGTTGTGAATTACCCCATCACCAAGGTTGACGACATTCTCAACTTCAAGAACCTTCGCGTGCTTCGTACCTTCGACGTTTCCGAGGTTTCGAGTATGATGAACGGCTGTAACCAGACCGAGATATACGCTATGTACGGTATGGGCGAGGCTATCTCCTTCGATACCCTCATCAGCACTATCGCACTTACCGATCTCAAGAGCCTCGATCAGCTTTCTCCGCTCACCAATCTCGAGCAGGCATCGCTTGAATTCACCGGCATCACCTCGCTCAAGGGCGTGGAAAAGCTCGAAAAGCTCACCAAGCTTGACATCGGTAACACCGTTATTACCGAGCTTGACGCGCTTTCCGGTATGACCGGCCTTAAGGACCTCACCCTCGTTCAGATGGGCGAAAGAGTAACCGAGGAGGAAGCCGAGGACGAATCCTCCGACGCTTCCGAAGAAAGCAGCGAGGAATCCAAGGAAGAATCCGAGGATGAATCCGAGGAAGAGGAAGAGAAGCACACCCACGCAGGTCTTGTTGACATCAGCGCGCTCGCAACTCTTACCAACCTCGAAAGCCTCAACATCGCAGGCAACGCGATTACCGACATCACCGCGCTTAAGGATATGACCAAGCTTGTCAGCCTTACCCTTAACAGCAACTGCATCGAAAATCTCGACGCAGTTAGCGGTATGACCGCTCTTACCGGCCTTGCGGCTATCGAAAACCACCTCACCGACGTTTCGGGTATCTCGGGCTGTACCGCTCTTGAGACCCTTTACCTCAACGGTAACAAGATCACCGACGTAAGCGCTGTAGGCGAATGCGCAAAGCTTACCACCCTCAGCATCTACGATAACGAGATCACCACTCTCGGCGATTTTGCTAAGCTTACCGAGCTTACCACCTTCGACGCTTACCAGAACAAGCTTACCGATATCAGCACCCTTGCAAACTGCAAGAAGCTCACCGGTATCAACGCATACGACAACGAAATCACCAACATCGGTACCCTTTCCGAGCTTGACGAGCTTACCTCTGTTTCGATCTACAACAACAAGATCGAAAAGCTCGACGGTCTCAACGGCTGTGCTAAGCTCGCTACCATCGATGCATATAACAATGCACTCAGCGGCAAGCTTGACCTTTCCGACTGCCCCGAGCTCGTAACCCTTAACCTCTACATCGAAGAAGAGGAAGAGGACGACAAGAAGGAAGAGTCTAAGGAAGAAGCTAAGGACGAGGAAACCAAGGAAGAAACCGAAGGCGAAGACGCTGCCGAGGGTGATAACACCACCGAAGGCGAAGACGCTACCGAAGGCGACGGCACCACCGAAGGCGGCGACGTTGCAGGTCCCGTTATTCCCGAGGCTCCCGAAAAGGTTGGTCTTACCGAGCTCGTTATTAAGGATCTCGCAAAGCTTACCACCGTTAACGCCGACAACAACGCACTTACCGCAGTTCCCGATCTTACCGGCTGCGTAAAGCTTTCCACCCTTCAGCTCAACAATAACCTTATCTCCGACCTTTCCAACATCAAGACTGCTGTAGTCAAGGCAGAAAAGGAAGACGAAAAGGATACCTGCGTGCTCGCAACTCTCGGTCTCAGCGGCAACAAGATCAGCGATATCTCGGCACTCGAAACCGTTATCTCGCTCACCAGCCTCGATCTTTCCGATAACAGCATCACCGACATTACCGCTATCGGCAAGCTCACCTCGCTCAAGACCTTGAAGCTGAACGGCAACAAGGATCTCGAAAAGCTCACCGCACTCGAGTCCTTCCCGACCACCACCAGCCTCGACCTCAACATCATCGGCACCAAGGCTGCTGAGGATGCGGACGCTATCAAGGCTCTTCAGACCAAGTACTCGACCATGAAGATCACCTACGTCGAAAAGACCGAGGAAAAGAAATAATAATCCGTCCGTTTGGGGCTGCTGCAATTCCCGCGGCAGCCCTTTAAATATTGAAAAGAGGTATTTGCTATGCCCGATATGCTCGTAAAACTTTATGAATTGCCCGACAGCTCTGCGCTTTACAAAAAGCTTGAGGACAAGGGTATAAAAATAATGCGTCCCATGACTCCCAATAAAACCAAGGTGGTCGAATGGGTACGCGAGCACTTCGGCGACGGCTGGTCGGACGAGATCTCCGCAGCCTTCACGAAGTTCCCCGTAAGCTGCTTTATTGCATACGATGTTAACGAAAAGAAGATTCTCGGCTTTGCAGGCTACGACTGCACCTATAAGGATTTCTTCGGACCTACCGGTGTTGATGAAACACAGCGCGGCAAGGGCATCGGCGGCGCACTCTTCCTCCGCTGTATGGAGGCGATGCGCGACGAAGGCTACGGATACGCGATAATCGGCTCGGCGGGACCTGTTGACTTTTACAATAAAATGTCGGGCGCTACCGTTATCGAGGGAAGCATTCCCGGTATTTACAAGGATCTTATTTAAATAATAATTCAACCACAAGAAGGTATATTATGAAGAAAATCAGAGCAGGAATCATCGGCGCTACCGGTATGGTAGGTCAGAGATTCATTACACTTATCGAAAACCACCCCTATTTCGAGCTTTCCGCACTCATCGCAAGCCCCTCGTCCGCAGGCAAGACCTACGGTGAGGCTGTAAAAGGCAGATGGATGATGAAGACCCCTGTTTCCGACCGTGTTGCTAATATGGTCGTTCTTAACGCAGAGGATATCGAAAGCGTAAAGCCTCACGTGGATTTCGTTTTCTGTGCTGTCAATATGGCAAAGGACGCTACCAAGGCACTTGAGGAGGCATACGCAAAGGCTGAGATACCCGTTGTTTCCAACAACTCGGCAAACCGCGGCACTCCCGACGTTCCGATGCTTATCCCCGAAATCAACTACGCTCATACCGAGGTCATCGAAGCGCAGAAGAAGCGTCTCGGCACCAAGAAGGGCTTTATCTCGGTTAAGCCGAACTGCTCTATTCAGAGCTACGTTCCCGCACTTGAGCCGCTCCGTAAGTACGGCATCAAGGCTGTAAACGTAACCACCTTCCAGGCTATCTCCGGCGCAGGCAAGAACTTCGACACCTGGCCCGAAATGATCGACAACGTCATCCCCTACATCGGCGGTGAAGAGGAAAAGAGCGAAAAGGAGCCGCTTAAGGTTTGGGGTAAGGTTGAAAACGGCGTTATCGTTAACGCAGAGACCCCCGTTATCTCGGCACAGTGCATTCGTGTTCCTGCTTCCGACGGACACCTTGCGGCTGTTTCGGTAAGCTTTGAAAACAAGCCTTCTATTGAAGAAATCAAGGCCGATTGGGCGAACTACGTCGGCGAAGCACAGAGACTCGAGCTTCCTCACGCTCCCGAAAAGTTCCTCACCTACTTTGAAGAGGATAACCGTCCTCAGACCGGTCTCGACCGCGATCTTTACGGCGGTATGGGTATCTCGATCGGAAGACTCCGCGAGGATACCATCTTCGATTACAAGTTCGTTTGCCTCTCTCATAACACCTTGAGGGGTGCTGCGGGCGGCGCGGTTCTCGGCGCAGAGCTTCTTTACAGACAGGGCTATCTCGACTAAACGAGACGGTAATAAAAAATCAACGGACCGATGTTTTATCGGTCCGTTTTTTGGAATTGGGAATATTTGACCGAACTTGACAATTCAGTATAGGTGTGTTAAAATATTTTCAATAATAAGGACGTATTTTGTAAAAGGAGGGCGTATAATGGAGCTGCTGTTCAGACGTGGCAAGGCGAGACATTTCATTCTCGTGTTTTTCGATATGCTCTGCTTTATCGGCATCGACGTGATCTATTACGTTTCGACGATGGTGCTCGATAATACACCGGGGTACCCGCCCGACGTATTTCTCTATAATTCCATCCTGATGTTCGGCTCGATGTTTATTGCGAGACTCATTTTCAAGGTCTATGCGAACGTATGGCGTTACACCAGCACGAGCGCTTATTACCATCTTCTCGTCGCGGATACCTGCGGCGGTCTGTTCGCACTTCTGCTTTCGAGAGTGCTTTATATTTATTGGGGCTTGTGGCATTTTATGACGGTCGCATCGCTGACTGCGCTGCTTGCCGTTATGTCGCGCCTTACCTACAGAATGATATACAAGCGCTATCATAACACTATCGATGACGACGGTCCCTGCGTTAACGTTGCCATCGTCGGTGCGGGTCAGCTCGGCGTGCTTTTGGCAAGCGACCTTACGAACAACCCCAGGTCGATCTACCGTCCCGTGTTTTATATCGACAAGGATAAGACGAAGGTCGGCTCGCGCGTGTACGGACTCCCGATATATTACGAAAACACCTCGGTGCTTGAGCGTATCAAGCGCGAGGGCATTAGCGAGATATTTATCGCGATCGCCCGTCTCGACAGCGAGGAGGCGACCCGACTTTACGATTTTTACAGTCTTACCGGCTGTAAGATAAAGATTTACGATATTCCCGTGCGCGACGCCGATTCCAACGGAAATGCGAAGCCCACGATCCGTGATTTCGAGATCGAGGACCTTCTTTTCCGCGAGCCCTTGAACGTCGCTGACAAGCAGGGGCTTGCCTACTATGAGGGCAAGACTGTGCTTGTTACGGGCGGAGGCGGCTCTATCGGAAGCGAGCTTTGTCGCCAGATAGCGAAGTGTCACCCGAAGCAGCTTGTTATTTTAGATATTTACGAAAACAATGCTTATGACATTCAGCAGGAGCTGAAAGGAATATACGGCGACAAGCTCGACCTTTCGGTCGAGATCGGCTCGGTGCGCGATAGGGACAGGCTCGAATGCATATTTGCGAATTACCGTCCCAATATCGTATTCCACGCCGCGGCACATAAGCACGTTCCGCTTATGGAGCAAAGCGGCTGTGAGGCTGTTAAGAACAACGTTTTCGGCACCGCGAATACCGCGGATATGGCGGAAAAGTATTCTGCCGAGCGATTTATTCTTATTTCTACCGACAAGGCGGTCAACCCGACCAATATTATGGGCGCGTCGAAGCGACTCTGCGAAATGATCGTACAGAGCCGTGCGGACAGCAATACCTCCTTCGCGGCGGTGCGTTTCGGCAACGTTTTGGGTTCTAACGGCTCGGTAATTCCGTTGTTCAAGCGTCAGATCGCAATGGGCGGGCCCGTGACCATCACCGATAAGCGCATCATCCGTTATTTTATGACCATTCCCGAGGCGAGTCAGCTCGTTATGCAGGCGGGCGCGATGGCAAAGAAGGGCGAGCTGTTTGTGCTTGATATGGGTAAGCCCGTTCGTATATACGACCTTGCGAAGAATATGATAAGGCTTTCGGGATTTGAGCCCGACGTCGATATCAAGATCGAGGAAATCGGTCTCCGTCCCGGTGAAAAGCTTTACGAGGAGCTTTTGATGCAGACCGAGAGTCTGGATAAGACCGAGAATAATATGATATTTATCGAGCGCGATCAGCCCTTGACGCGTGCCGAGGTCGAGGAAAAGCTTGAGCGTCTTGCGTCCGCGGTCGCCGAATCGAATTCCGAGCTCGGCTCTGCCCGGGTCAAGGCGGCGATAAAGGCGACGGTGCCTACCTTCCGCGAGATGAGCGAGATCAATAAGCAAGCCGAATCCTCGCGCGAAATGCAAGAGGTCGGAGTTTAAAAAATCAAAAAACGCACAGTTTTACGACTGTGCGTTTGGCTTTATAGGGTGTTTAATTTTGTCTTTTTGACGATATAATACCCCAAAACGGCGCAAATCGAGCCGAGTATCATCCCTCCGAGGACGTCGGTGGGGAAGTGAACGTAAAGGTAAAGTCGCGAAAAGGCGATAAGGGTCGCGAGAATTATTGCAGGAACGCCAAGCTTTTTCTCGTTCAGGAATATCGCAACGGCGCCCGCGAAGGACGCGCTTGTGTGCCCCGACGGGAAGGAATGGTCGGACGGTGCCGCGATGATAAGCTCGATGCCCTCAATAAGCTCGTACGGGCGGACACGCGCGATAAGCGGCTTGAGCGTAAGATTGCAAAGCACAAGGCTGAAGATAAGTGCACAGCAGACGCAAAAGCCCGTCTTTCTTGTTCTTGGAACGATCGCAAGAACGACACCCAAAACGATCCATATCCAGCCGGCGTTCCCCAAAAAGGATATTGACTTCATCAATCCGTCCATAAAGGGGCTTGTCAAATTGTTGCGTATAAAATCAAGTATCGTATATTCGAAATTCATATTGTATCCGCATAATATTTTGTTTGATTGTATCATATATTTACACAATTTTCAATAAAACGGTTGCAAATCGATTTGTTTTATGTTAAACTCAATATGCATAGGGGAAGACACCCATAACAAATAACGTAATGCGAACAAGCTTGAATATTTA
The DNA here is from genome assembly GCA_017563195.1 of Clostridia bacterium. Classification (GTDB taxonomy): domain Bacteria; phylum Bacillota; class Clostridia; order Oscillospirales; family CAG-382; genus Coliplasma. The sequence goes on from JAFXDO010000069.1 coordinate 10,224, forward strand.
CTGCGAGGGGGAAGACACCCATGACAAAAAACGTTATCGTCGTAGATGAGCAAGGAAACGAATATGGAGCCACCTACCCGAAACGGGCAAAGGGACTTGTTAAAAACGGCAGGGCACGCTTCATAGATGAAAACAAAATATGCCTTGCGTGTCCGCCGAATGAATTTTTGGAGGACAAAATGAACGATAATATTAATAATCAAGAAACCCAAGAAACCGCAACCGAAAAAGCATCTCTCTATACGATGGATCATTGCATGTCGCAGATTGCGCTGATACAGGCACAGACTGCATATATCAATGAAGCCTTTGCTCAACTTTCAACCGTGCGTTCGGAAGGCCCCGGTGATATCGGTGCTCAGGAGCGTGCGAGAGCGCTTGGTGAAATAGTAAAATGCCGCGAAACTACAAATCAAAAGCTGTTGGAATTCTATGCGAAGATGTATGAGGACCTTAGGGCCTCAAACTCGAATGTTCTGACGGAAGCGCAAAACAGCCTTCTTCACATCAGTGATAAAATTGCGGAATATTGCTGTGAGGACGATACGTGTAGTGCGTTGAAGGAAATTGCGGCAATGATTATGGCTCTTGCCGAACAAGCGATCAAAAATTAATCAAAAAAAGACCGAGTACATTCTCGGTCTTTTAAATTAAATAATTCAAAGTGCTTTGGCGCGATTTAAAGGTCTTCCTCTCGTACGGTTTTTATCCAAACTATTTCCGAACAACAAGCTTTATTTCAAGCGCGTTTTCAAGCTCGGTTTTTTGCCAGGATGCTGTATAGCCCGCGGCTTTCAAAAGCGTAACCGACTTGTCGAGCGTATTGTAAAGCATTTTCATATCACCAAGTCTGCCTTTCAGGGTAGGCTTTTTCTTTTTTGGGGGCCTTGGCTTGATGGGTGAGGCACTCAAATAGTTATCGATAAGCTGCTCGGTCTCGGGTGCGGACAGGGCTTGTGTTATGATTCGGCTAAGGAGCGGTGCGCGCTCAGACTCGCTGTTTATCCTGACCAATGCGCGGCAATGTCGCTCGGAGAGACTATGCTCGACGGCGATAAGCCGCTCGCGCTCAGAAAGACGCAGAAGCCTGAGCTTGTTCGAAAGCGTCGACTGTGAAATGGACAGCGCACGCGAAAGCTCACTTTGCGTCATTTCGGTCATCAGCATAAGCGTCTGCATCGCGAGCGCCTCCTCAAAGTACGAAAGGTCGCTGCGCTGTATATTTTCGACGAGCGCCATCATTGCGCTTCCGCTTTTGTCGGTATCAAACACGCGGCAGGGAACCTGCGTTAGCCCTGCGAGGATCGAGGCGCGCCAGCGACGCTCGCCTGCGATGATCTCGTACCTTGCCGTCGGCTGAGGCATGGGGTGAGGGAGCGGCGTGATGCGCTTGACGGCGATGGGCTGTATCAGTCCGTAGGTCTTGATGCTGTTTGCAAGCGACTCGAGCTCGTCGCGGTCGAACACTCTTCGCGGCTGAAGCGGGTTCGGCGCAAGCTCGTTTACGTCGATGAATACGGTCTTGTCCTTTTTTGACGTGAAAAGCGCCGAAATGTCCATATTAAGCTCCAATTCCCCAAAAACAAAAATTCTGCTATTAATATAGCAGAATTCGTTGTCTAAAATTGTTACTGTATGTTAGTTGAATAACTTTTTCTGATAAAAATACTTTTTGCCCTCGATTTCGGTTATCTCGCCGAGTGCAAAAAAGCCGTTTTCGTCGTAAACGCGGAAGAGGTCGCCCTCGTTTCCGTTTATTCCCTTGAGCTTGCCGACGCGGATCTTCTGACCCTGACGGAAAAGTCGGGTGAAGAATTCGTCCATACGCGCCTCGGGGAGGTGCATAAACATGCGCTCGACGGGGATGAGGTGTGAAAGTATTTCGTCGACACTCATATTGTTAAGGTCGTCGAAAACTATCGCGTCCTCACGCTTGAAAACGCCGACCTCGCGTCTTTCCAGCGAGCTCATCACGGCACCGCAGCCTAATTTTGCGCCAATGTCGGCACACAGCGTTCTGATGTAGGTCCCGCGAGAGCAATGCACGTCGAGGAAGTACTCTCCGTCCCTTTGGATAGGCTCACAGGAATAGATATTGACCTTTCGCGCCTTGCGCTCGACGGTGATGCCCTCGCGAGCAAGATCGACAAGCTTTACGCCGCCTACCTTAAGCGCAGAATACATTGGCGGTGTCTGAAGTATTTCGCCCTCAAAGCCTTTTGCCGCGGAAGCGAATTCATCGAAATCGGGGAGCACGCCGATATGCTCGGTAAGTATTTCGCCGAGGATGTCCTCGGTGGAGCTTGTCAGTCCCAATTCGATGCCGGCGAAATAGCGCTTGTCGTGGTCGACAAGATACTCGCTCGCCTTGACAGCGGAGCCGATCATTATCGGAAGAACACCCGATGCCATAGGGTCAAGCGTGCCGCAATGTCCGATCTTCTTTTCCTTTAAAAGCCAACGGAGCTTGGAAATGCAGTTGTGAGAGGTGATTCCGACGGGCTTGTCGATTATTATGATTCCGCTCGGTGTGCTCATATTTCGATCTCCGTAAACAGCCTTCTTACAAGGGTTAAGGCTTCGTCAAAGCTTCCGTCAAGTGTGAACCCTGCCGCGTGGTAGTGACCGCCGCCGTTTTGCGTCCTTGCAAGCTCTGCGACGTCAATGTCTGCATTAGAGCGAAGAGAGACCTTGATGCCGTCGGGCTTTTTGCGTATTACAGCCGACGCAAGCACTCCCGCAATTTCGCGGGGGATGGAGTTGATACAGTCGAAGTCGGTTTCGCTTGCGCCGCATTCAATTACCTCCTCGGGGGTTATTGCGACGATCGCGAATTTCCCGCCGCGAAGCAGCTCCAGGTTTTTATAAGCGGTCTTGATCAGCGCCACCTGCGAAAGCGTCTTGCTTTCGAACAGCCTGCGGTTGATTTCGGCAAAGTCGATGCCTGTTTCGAGGCATTTTGCGGCAATAACGTGGGTTTCGGGCTTTGTTGCCTCGTAGCGGAAGCCGCCGCTGTCGGACGATATCGCCGCGTAAAGCGCGGTTGCTATGTCGTAGTCGAGCTCGACGCCAAGCTCCTGCAGGACGAGATAGATTATCTCGCCGCAGGCGATCCTGTCGCTCATTACGAGAAGCCTTTCGCAGTCTATCGTGTTGACCTTGTGATGGTCGATGGATAGCGAGAATAGCTTATTTTGGGCGCGTCCGAGCATCATAGGACCTGCAACGTCGACGCTGATGCGCGTGACGCCGTTTTCAGGCTCTGACGCGACGAAAAGACCCTCGTTCGGAATGAACGAAAGCTTTTCGGGAATCCCGTCGACCGAAAATACGGAAGCATCCTTGCCCAGCTTACGCAAGCCGAGCGCGAGCGCGACCGACGATCCGATGGTGTCGCCGTCGGGGGACGCGTGCGTGTATATGAGGCAGCCGTCGCACTCATTCAAGAATGCGGCGGCCTGTTTTACCGATATGAGTTCCATTTCGTTATCCCTCAATGTCCTTGAGAATCTGCGAGATGTGCATCGCGCGCTCGGTGTTGTTGTCGCGGATGAACGTAAGCTTGGGGGTGATGCGGAGGTTGAGCCGCTTTGCAAGCTCGCTTCTGATGAATCCGGTTGCCGAAACGAGACCCTTCTGCACACCCTCGTCGTTGCCGAGGACGCTGTAAAATATCCTTGCGTCGCTCATATCGGGAGCAACACTTGCTCCCACAATACTTACGAATGCGTGCGCGACGCGGGGGTCCTTTACTTCTCTGATTATCGCGGCAAGCTCAAGGCATACCGCGTTGTTTACTTTATCCTGCCTGTGTCCCGCCATCAGCGCTCGATTTCCTCCATAACGTATGCTTCGAGGATATCGCCGACCTTGATATCGTTGAACTTTTCAAGACCGACACCGCACTCGAACGACTGGAGAACCTCCTTGGCGTCGTCCTTGAATCTCTTGAGAGACGAGATCTTGTCCTCGTAGATAACGATACCGTCGCGAACTACGCGGACCATTGCGTTTCTCGAGATCTTACCGTCCTGAACGTAGGAGCCTGCGATGGTGCCGACGTTGGGAACGTGGATGGCGTTTCTGACCTCTGCGTGGCCGATGACGTTTTCACGGAACTTGGGAGCGAGCATGCCCTTGAGCGCTGCTTCGATTTCCTCGATGCAGTCGTAAATGACGCGGTAGGTACGGATTTCGACCTTATCGCGCGCCGCCATATCGATGGCGTTCTTGTCGGGACGTACGTTGAAGCCGACGATGATAGCGTTGGATGCGTTTGCAAGCATAACGTCGCTTTCGGTGATGCCGCCTGCCGCCGCGTGAAGCACGGCAACCTTGACCTCCTCGTTGGAAAGCTTTGCAAGGCTTGCCTTGACAGCCTCTGCGGAGCCCTGAACGTCTGCCTTGATGATGATGTTGAGGTTCTTGATACCGCTTTCGATCTGCGAGAAGAGGTCGTCGAGAGAGACCTTGCTGGAGTTCTGCTCCTCTTCCTTCTTCTTCGCCTTGCGCTGCTCTGCAAGCTCGCGAGCCATTCTTTCGTCGCTTACCGCGCTGAAGAGATCGCCTGCCTCGGGAACCTCTGCAAGACCCATGATCTCAACGGGAACAGAGGGACCTGCGGTAGAAAGCTTTCTGCCCTTGTCGTCGGTCATAACTCTGACTCTGCCCACCGCGGTGCCTGCGATGATGATATCGCCGTTCTTGAGGGTACCGTTCTGAACGAGAAGGGTAGCGACTGCGCCCTTGCCCTTGTCGAGGCGTGCCTCGATGACCGCACCCTTAGCCGCACGGTTGGGGTTAGCCTTGAGCTCGAGCATATCTGCCGAAAGGGTGATCATTTCCAAAAGCTCGTCGATGCCCTGTCTGTGAAGTGCCGAAACCGGAACCACGATGGTGTCGCCGCCCCATTCCTCGGGAACGAGGTCGTACTTCGTGAGCTCGGTCTTGACTCTGTCGGGGTCTGCGCCGGGACGGTCGATCTTGTTGATAGCGACGATGATGGTAACGCCTGCCGCCTTAGCGTGGTTGATAGCCTCAACCGTCTGGGGCATAATACCGTCGTCTGCCGCAACGACAAGAACCGCTACGTCGGTGAGGTTTGCACCTCTTGCACGCATTGCCGTGAACGCCGCGTGACCGGGGGTATCGAGGAAGGTTACCTCGCGTTCGCCAACCTTAACGCGGTATGCACCGATGTGCTGGGTAATACCGCCCGCCTCACCTGCGGTGACGTGGGTGTCGCGGATAGCGTCGAGAAGCGAGGTCTTACCGTGGTCAACGTGACCCATAACAACGACGACGGGTGCGCGGTTGACGAGGTTTTCCTCACTGTCCTCGCTTTCGTCGAAGAGACGGTCCTCGAGAGTGACCACGATTTCCTTTTCGACCTTGATGCCGAATTCGTCTGCGATGAGGAATGCGGTATCGTAGTCGATGGATTCGTTGACCGAAACCATCATTCCCATGCCCATAAGCTTCTTGATGACCTCTGCAGCCGCGGTTTTCATACGCGATGCAAGCTCGGTCACGCTGATGGTGTCGGGAACGGTTATCTTAAGCTGAACGGGCTTCGGCTTCTGCTGCTTCTGCTGTTGCTGCTGTCTGCTCTTGTCAAACTGCTTCTTGCCCTTCTGCTGGTCTGCAAATTTGTTCTTTTTCTTGATCTTCTGTACGCTTGTGGTGGATTCGGGAACTACGTTGTCGTAGCTCAGGATCTTGTCGTCGTACTTCGAAAGATCGACGTTGGAGGTGCCGCGGGTATCGACAACGCGTACCTCGTCGCGGGAGCGCTTCTTCTGAGGCTGCTGCTGTATGCCTGCAGCTGCCTTCTTCTTGCGCTTTTCCTCGTCAGCAGCCGCGCGTGCAGCCTCTGCCGCCTTGCGCTGCTCTTCCTTCTTTGCGTTCTTTTTATCGTCGAATTCCTTGAAGAATGCGGTAATATCGATCTGATTCTGCTGGGTGAGAGTTTCGAAGATTATCGAAAGCTCGGATTCGTCAAGAACAGCCATATGGGTTCTGCCTGCGAATCCTGCGTTGTCAAGGATCGTGATGAGGTCCTTGCTCTTAAGATCGAAATCCTTAGCAAGCGCGTTGATTCTGTATTTCTCACTCGTTGTTGCCATATGTTACATACCTCTTTTCTGGTCGGATCGGTTTTCACTCGACAGGCTTTTCTCATACGCCTTTATAAAGCTTGCGTCGGTAAAGGCGACAGCAGCAGTGTTGCTGTGACCGACCGCTCTGCCGAGCTCTTCTGCGGTAATATCGATCTGCTCGATATCTACCGAATAGTACTTCGTTTTGTCGAAAAGCGATTTTTTCGTGTTATCGGAAACGTCGGATGCAACAAGCACCAATTTCGCTTTCCTTCCGCGAACCGCCTCAAGCACGTTGTTCGTGCCGATGACAATGCCTCTTGCCCTTGCCGCAAGTCCGATAACGCCCAAAGTGTTCTTTTTCACGGTATTATCTCCTTGTCTTAAAGGGTTTCGAGAGCAGTACGGAGCTGAGTGTATATCTCGTCCGGTATCCGTGTTTTGAATGCTCGCTCAAGACGCTTCGCCTTGACGGATGCGTCGAAGCATTCAACGCATTTGCAGATATAAGCGCCTCTGCCCGGCATTTTGCCGACAGGGTCGATGCTCATTTCGCCTTCCTTGCTGCGAACGATACGGATGAGCTCCTTCTTGTCCTTCATTTCGTTACAGCCGATGCATTTACGCAACGGCGTTTTCTTTTCAGCCACGGCGTGACCTCCGAATTATTCCTCGGTAACGCTGCGGTTGCTCTTGATATCGATCTTGAAGCCGGTGAGCTTTGCCGCAAGTCTTGCGTTCTGGCCCTCCTTACCGATAGCAAGCGAAAGCTGATCGTCTGCAACGGTTACGCGATAGGCTCTGTCGGAATCGGGGAGCTTTACAACCGAATCAACGGTTGCGGGTGCGAGGGACGCGCTGATGAACGCCTCGGTGTCCTCGCTGTATGGGATGATGTCGAGCTTTTCGCCGCAGAGCTCTGCCGCGATGTTGTTCTTTCTTGCGCCCTTGGGACCGATGCAGGCACCGATGGCGTCGACACGCTCGTCGTTGGAAACGACTGCGAGCTTGGTACGGCTGCCGGCTTCGCGTGCGATCCTCTTGATCTCTACGACGCCGTCCTTGATTTCGGGAACCTTAAGCTCGAAGAGACGGGCAACGAGGCCGGGGTGGATACGCGAAAGAACGATGCTGGGACCGCGGGTCTCCTTCTTGATCTCGGTGATGAATACCTTGATTCTGTCGCCGACCTGAAGGGTTTCGCCGGGGATCTGCTCGTTGCGGAAAAGAACCATTTCGTTCTTGCCGATCTCGAGAGTTGCGTTTGCGGTGGTCGGGTCAACACGGACAACGACTGCCGAAACGATCTCCTCCTTCTTTTCCTCGTATTCTCTTATCATATTTCCGCGTTCTGCCTCGCGGATGCCCTGAATAATAACCTGCTTTGCAGCCTGAGCGGCGATTCTGCCGAAGTTCTTGGTCTTAAGCTCGATTTCGTAAACGTCGCCGAGCTTGTATCTCTTGGACTTGAGATGTGCGTCGTCGAGCGAGATCTCGGTAGATTCGTCGAGGACCTCCTCAACAACGGTGAGCTGCTTGTAAAGCTTAACGTCCTGCTTGACGGGGTCGAGCTTGACTCTTGCGTTTTCGTTTCCTGCGTTTTCCTTACGGAAGGAGGAAAGCAGAGCAGCCTCGATCTTTTCGATCATATACTCCTTGGTTATGCCTTTTTCCTTTTCGAGCAC